>CAYOPA010000184.1:0-9769 GCA_964405625.1 uncultured Bryobacterales bacterium | reverse complement strand
AGGGTGACGACTCGGTCGGCGAATTCTACTCGGTCGCGCTCACCACCAACGCGCAGCAGGCCGACACGGGAACGAAGATGGTCCACATCGGCAAGAACACCCGGTCGACGATCATCTCCAAAGGCATCTCGGCCGGGCGCTCTGACAACAGCTATCGGGGCTTGGTGAAGATCCTGCCCGGCGCCGACAACGCGCGGAATTTCTCGCAGTGCGACTCGATGCTGATGGGCGACCGCTGCGGCGCCCACACCTTCCCCTACATCGAGGTGAAGAACCCGACGGCGCAGGTGGAGCACGAGGCGACGACGTCGAAGATCGGCGAGGACCAGATCTTCTACTGCCAGCAGCGCGGGATCTCCGAGGAGGACGCCGTGTCGATGATCGTCAACGGCTTCTGCAAGGAAGTTTTCAAGGAGCTGCCGATGGAGTTCGCCGTCGAGGCGCAGAAGCTGCTGGGCGTGAGCCTGGAAGGCAGCGTGGGTTAGGGAGGGGCAGTGCCATGGAGATCGCACTGAAGCCGGAGCACGAGCGGATGTTGTCGGATGAGGTCGCCCGCGGGCATGCGGAGTCGGTCGATCAAGCCGTAGCGGAAGCTCTGGAGCTCTGGCGAGAGAGCAAGGCCGCCGGCCTCGACAAATTGCGGCAAGCCGTTCAGGTCGGATTCGATGAGATCGACCGCGGCGAGTACACGACGCTCAAGTCCTCGGACGACTACCGCGCCTTCGCAGCGGAGATCGTTCGCCGATCGAAGGCTGCCAAGGACGACGATCACGGAAATTCGCCCGGATGAAAGAAGCGCGTATCTCGCGTCGAGCCGCGAACGACTTGGTGGAGATCCATGGATATTTCGAACGCGAAGCGAGCGAGGAACAGGCAGCCGCGATCGTGGACGAGCTCCTGAGCTGTGCGAATCAATTGGCGTTTCCTTTGATCGGTCTCGCCCGAAATGATCTGAGACCCGACTGGAGAGCGTTCCCGGTAGGCGAGTACATGTTGTACTACCGCGTGATCGCTGAGGGCATCGAGCTTTCCAGAGTGATTCACGGCCGGCGAAACCAACTGGAAGCTCTGAATCGCTAAAGAACTAAAGCGCTAGGTAAAAAGTCAAATGCTGGAAGTCAAAAACCTAAAAGCCCGCGTCGAGGACCGGGAAATCCTCCGCGGAATCAGTCTCTCGGTCAAGCCGGGCGAAGTACATGCCATCATGGGCCCCAACGGCTCGGGTAAATCGACCTTCGCCGGCGTGCTGGCCGGCCGCGAGGGCTATGAGATCACCGGCGGCTCGGTCGAATACCTCGGCCAGGACCTGCTCGAGCTCGCCCCGGAAGTCCGCGCCCGCGAAGGCGTTTTCCTCGCCTTCCAGTACCCGGTGGAGATCCCCGGCGTCTCCAACATGTACTTCCTGCGGACCGCCCTCAACGCCATCCGCAAGCACCGCGGCGAAGAAGAGCTCGACGCCGTCGAGTTCATCGGCCTCGTCAAGGAAAAGATGAAGCGCCTCAAGATGGACGACGCCATGCTCAAGCGCTCGGTCAACGAAGGCTTTTCCGGCGGCGAGAAGAAGCGCAACGAGATCTTCCAGATGGCTGTTTTGGAGCCCAAGCTCGCCATCCTGGACGAGACCGACTCCGGCCTCGATATCGACGCCCTCAAGTTGGTCGCCGACGGCGTCAACTCATTGCGCGGCCCCGACCGCTCAATGATCGTCGTCACCCATTACCAGCGGCTGCTGGACTACATCGTGCCGGACTACGTCCACGTGCTCGCCCACGGCCGCATCGTTAAGTCCGGCGACAAAAGCCTCGCACTGGAGCTGGAAGAGAAGGGCTACGCATGGGTCGAGGAGCTCGCCACGCAAGGCCAGATGGTGACTGCGCGATGACAGCCGCCGACCTCAGCCCAGCGCCTCGCTATCTGGAGGCCTTCGAGGCCCTTCCGCGCCGGGAGCCGGTCTGGCTCGCCGAGCGCCGTCGGCTGGCCATTGAGCGCTTCTCGCTGCTCGGCTTTCCGACGACGAAGCACGAAGAGTACAAGTACACCAACCTGTCCAAAATCGCGCGGGCCGATTGGCTGCCCGGCAAGGGCGGCTCGCCCTCCCCGGAGACTTTTGACGCCGTGCACTACGCCGGTCTGATTGGCCCGCGTCTGGTGTTCGTCGACGGTCGTTTCGACCCGGATCACTCGAAGCTGGCCACGGTCCCGGCCGGCTTGGAAGCGACCAGCCTGGCTGCCGCGCTATCGACCAACCCGGCGGCGCTGGAAGGTCACCTGACGCGCTACGCGGATTTTGAGGACCACGCCCTCACCGCCCTCAATACGGCCTTCTTTGAGGACGGCGCCTTCGTGCGGGTCGCCGACAAGGCGATCATCGACCAGCCGTTGCACATCGTCTTCGTCGCCACCGGCGAGGCGGGGACCGTCTCCTGGCCGCGGGTGCTGATCCACGCCGGACGCCAGTCGCAGGTCCAAGTGATCGAGAGCTACATCTCCGCCGCTGACGGCGCCCACTGGACGAGCTCGGTGACGGAAATCGTCGCTGAAGAGGCGGCCCGCGTCGAGCATTTTCAGGTGCAGCTTGAGTCGCTGGAAGCGTTCCACACCGGCCGCGTGGAGATGATCGAGGCTCGTAACAGTTACATCTCGACCATTTCATTGGCCTTCGGCGCCGCGCTCACCCGCAACGACATCAACATTACGCTCGACGACCCGTCCTGCGAATGCGCTCTCGACGGGCTGTTCGTGACCGGCGGCAAGCAGCACGTCGATCACCACACCCGCATCGACCACGCCAAGCCGAACTGCAACTCGCATCAGCTCTACAAGGGCATTCTCGACGGCTCGTCCCGAGGCGTCTTCAACGGAAAAATCATCGTTCGCCAGGACGCCCAGAAGACCGACGCGATCCAGAACAACAACAACTTGCTGCTGTCGACCAAGTCCGAGATCGACACCAAGCCGCAGCTTGAAATCGATGCCAACGACGTCCGCTGCACCCATGGCGCCACCGTCGGACAGCTTGACGCCGACGCGTTGTTCTACCTGCAAGCGCGCGGCATCGGACAGGACGAAGCCCGCCGCCTGCTCGTCTACGCCTTCGCGGCCGACCTGCTCGAACGAATTACCGTGGAGCCCCTCAAGCTGCACTTCGAACGCCTGATGATGCGCACCCTGGGGCAGGACCCTTCTGCGCCGGAGAACCTAGTATGAGCCCGACCGTCACCGCTGAAACCACGACTTCGCTGGACGTCCAAGCCCTGCGGCTCGACTTCCCGTCGCTGGACCAGCAGGTCCACGGCAAGCAGCTCGCCTATCTCGACAACGCCGCCTCGGCGCAGACGCCTCTGCCGGTGATCAACGCCATCCGCGACCACTACCTCCTCGATCGTTCCAACGTCCACCGCGGCGTCCACGAGCTGAGCCAGCGCGCCACACACGCTTATGAGAAAGCGCGCGTGAAGGTGAAGAAGTTCCTCAACGCGGCCACCTACGAGGAGATCATCTGGACTCGCGGCACGACCGAAGGGATCAATCTGGTCGCCTCAAGCTGGGGCCGCGCCAACGTCGGCGCGAGCGATGAGATCTTGGTCTCCGCGCTGGAGCATCACTCCAACATCGTGCCCTGGCAGATGCTCTGCCAACAGACCGGCGCCAAGCTGCGCGTCATCCCGATGAACCAGGCCGGCGAGCTGCTCCAGGACGAGTACGACAAGCTGCTCAACGAGCGGACCAAGCTCGTCGCCGTCAACCATGTCTCCAACGCCCTGGGCACGATCAACCCGGTCGCCCGGATGATTGAGAAAGCCCACGCCGTCGGCGCGGTCGTGATGGTCGATGGCGCCCAGGCCGTGCCGCACATGCGCGTGGACGTGCGCGCCCTCGATGCGGACTTCTACGCCTTCTCCGGCCACAAGCTCGTCGGTCCCACGGGCGTCGGCGCGCTTTATGGCAAGCGCGCGCTGCTCGACGCCATGCCCCCCTACCAGGGCGGCGGCGACATGATCGCCTCGGTGAGCTTTGAAAAGACCGTCTACAACGATCTGCCCTACAAGTTCGAAGCCGGCACGCCCAACATCGCCGACGCCATCGGCCTGGGCGCGGCCATTGACTACGTGGAAGCGGTCGGCTTGGACGCGATCGCGGCGTACGAGGCCGAGCTGCTCGCCTACGCCACCGAAAAAATCGGCGCGATCGACGGGGTGCGGCTGATCGGAACCGCCCGCGAGAAAGCGTCGGTGCTGTCGTTTGAGCTTGAAGGCGTCCACCCGCACGATGTCGGCACGATCCTCGACCGCGAGGGCGTCGCCGTTCGGGCCGGGCACCACTGCGCCCAGCCTGTGATGGAATTCTACGGCGTCGTGGCGACCAACCGCGCCTCGTTCGCCTTCTACAACACCCGCGAAGAGATCGACCAGTTGGTCGGCGCCGTCGCCAAGGTGAAGGAGCTGTTTGGCTGATGTCGGACCTGCGGGATCTCTACCAGGAGCTGATCGTCGATCACTCCAAAAAGCCGCGCAATTTTCGGGAGATCCCCGATGCGAACTGCTGCGCCGACGGCTACAACCCGCTATGCGGTGACAAGCTGCGGCTCTACTTGCAAGTCGATGACGAGGGAATCATCCGCGACGCCGCCTTCAAGGGCTCGGGCTGCGCGATCTCGACCGCTTCGGCCTCGATCATGACCGGTATGCTCAAGAACCAGACGGTCGAACGCGCGCAGGACATGGTGGAGACCTTCCGCGAGCTCGTGACTCGGCCGCATGAAGAGCTCGATCCGGCCGGAGCGGGCATCGGGCTAGGCAAAATGGCCGTCTTCGCCGGCGTCAACGAGTTTCCGGCGCGCGTCAAGTGCGCCACGCTGGCCTGGCACACGCTCAAGAACGCTTTGGAAAACAAAGAGGAGGCGGCGAAAACCGAATGACAGCCGAAGAAAAGGACGTCCTGCACGGCCAGATCGTCGAGGCCCTCCAGACCGTCTACGACCCGGAGATCCCCGTCGATATCTACAAGCTCGGGCTGATCTACACCATCGACATCGCCGATGACGGCGAGGTGAAGATCACGATGACCCTGACCGCGCCCAACTGCCCTGCCGCGCAGAGCCTGCCCGAGGAGGTGCGCACCAAGGCCGAGTCGGTCGAGGGCGTAAAGTCGGCGGAGGTCGAGGTCGTCTTCGAGCCGCCGTGGACGATGGAAAAAATGGACGACGCGGCCAAGCTCGTCCTCAACATTTTGTGAACGAGTTGTAAAGCCATGCACTTCAGCGCGCAGGAAGAGTACGGATTACGTTGCCTGCTGCGGCTGGCCGGCGCCGGCGAAGGCGCCTCGATGACGATTCCCGAAATCAGCCACGCCGAGGGCATGTCGTCGGCCTACGTGGCCAAGCTCATGCGGGCGCTGCGCGAAGGCGGCCTGGTGGTCAGCGAGCGCGGACAGGCCGGCGGCTATCGGCTGGCTCGCTCGCCCGAGCAGATCTCGGCGGCCCAAGCGCTGGCAGTGCTGGGCGGAAAGTTTTACGAAGGCGAGTTCTGCGAGCGCTTCAGCGGCAATGAGGACGAATGCGCCCACACCGTCAACTGCTCCATCCGCTCGTTGTGGAAGGCCGTGCAGACCGTCGTGGACCAAGTCCTGACCTGCACAACCCTCAAGGACCTGATCCGCAGCGAAGAGGCGATGGACCGCTTTGTCGATGACCTGGTGGTGATCACCGGCGCCGCGCCGCAACCCAGGAACGCGCCGTGAAACCAGCGGCGCCGCCGCATAGAGATTTTGTGATGACCCAAGAACAAGCACTCGACGCCCTCCGGCGCGTCCTCGATCCCACCGTCCAGCGCGACATCGTCAGCCTGGGCTTTGTGCAGGAGTTGAAAGTCGCCGACAACCGCGTCGCTTTCGACCTGCAAATCTCGCGGCCCGGCGAGACCGCGCAGCGGCTCAGGGCCGCCGCCGAGCAGGCCTTGAAGGCCGCGGGCGCGCAAGGCGCCGAGATCACCCTCACCGGACGCGCGCGCGGCAACCCTGTCGGCGACGGCAAGGGCTCGCTGCCCGGCGTCCGCAACATCATCCCGGTCGCTTCCGGCAAGGGCGGCGTCGGCAAATCGACCGTTTCGGTCAATCTGGCCGTCGCGCTCCAGCGGACCGGCGCCAAGGTCGGCATCCTCGACGCCGACATCTACGGCCCCTCCATCCCGACCATCATGGGCGCCAAGGAGGGGCCGACGATGCAGGGCAAGCAGATCATCCCGCCCGTGCTTCATGGCATTCCGATGGCCTCCACGGGCTTCTTCATCAACCCCGACCAAGCCGTGATGTGGCGCGGCCCGATGCTGTCGAAAATGGTGGACGAGCTCTTCCAGCGCGTGATTTGGGGCGAGCTCGACTACCTGGTCGTCGATCTGCCGCCCGGCACCGGCGACGTGCAGATCACGCTGTGCCAGCGCATTTCCCTCACCGGCGCCGTCATCGTCACCACGCCGCAGCCGGTGGCGGTGCAGGTGGCCGAAAAAGCCGTCATCATGTTTAACCAGCTCAAGACGCCGCTGCTGGGCGTGGTGGAAAACATGGCCTACTATGAGTCCCGCGCCACCGGCGAGCGGGAGTACATTTTCGGCGCCGGGGGCGGCGAGATTCTGGCCGGCCACTGGGGCATCCCGCTGCTGGGGCGCATTCCGCTGGCGACGACGGTCCGCGAAACATCCGACTCCGGCACGCCGATCGTGATCGCCGACCCGGCCGCGCCGGCCGCCAGGGCGTTCCAGGAAACCGCCGCGCACCTCGCCGCCGCCGTCTCCCTGCAAAACCTGAAAGCCGAAAAGCCCGTCGAGATCGACTTCTAGGACGCGTAGTGCCCAAACCCGCAAAAATCTCTCGCCAAGGCGCCCACGATATCGCCATCGCTTGGGACGACGGTCGTCAATCCGCCTACCCGGCGCGCTTCCTGCGGCTGGCCTGCCCCTGCGCGCAATGCCGGGACGAGATGACCGGCAAACGTATCGTTTCCGACAACATGCTGCCGATTCTCACCTATCCGACCAAGATTGAGCCCGTCGGCCGCTACGCTATACAGATCTGGTGGAGTGACAACCACTCCACCGGGATCTTCACGTGGGAGTACTTGTGGGAATTGGCGGACGAGCTCGACAAGAAACGCGAAAAGGCCGCCTCCTCGTAACGGCGCTGGCTTGCTGCGCCGTCCTGCAAGCGCAGTCCGCCGCGCCGATGATCTCCGAAGGGGGGGGTGTGAACGCGGCGAGCTACGCGACCCCCGACATCCCCGGAGGCGCTCTCGCGCCGGGGGCGATCGTGTCGGTTTTCGGCGCGGGCTTCGGTCCGGCGCCTCCGCGCATCGAGATCGAGACCTCCGCCGGCGAGGTCTTTCCGGCTGAGCTTCTGCATCTGGCGCCCGGCCAACTCAACATCGCCCTGCCCGAGGAGTTGCCAGTCGGCGAGCACCGGCTGCGGGTCGTGGGCGACGTACCTTCGAACCACGTTCCAGTCAAGGTCGTGCGGTCAAGCTTCGGCCTCTTCCACCGCTTCGAGCGGGAGGTACCCGTCGCCGCCGCCCAGGTCAACGAGGACGGCGGGGTGCGGCTGGTCACGCTGGAGCGCCCGGCCCGGCCAGGCGACGTGATCACGCTGTGGGGGACGGGGCTGGGGCCGCGGCCGGCGCGCGAACCCAAGGTTTGGGTTGCCGGCCGCAAGATGGGCTTGCTGTTCGCCGGCCGGTCGCCGTGCTGCGTTGGAGTCGACCAGATCTCCTTTCGATTGCCCGACGATACGGCGACCGGCTGTGTCGTCCCGGTCGCCGGCATGGTCGGGTCGATGATCAGCAACGTCGCCTCGCTGCCTGTCTCGTCCGACGGCCGGTCCTGCGAGGCCGACGGTCCCGCTGGCATCGTGCAGTTGACGCGGTCGTGGGCGCTCGGCTTGGGCGAGCGGATGGAGCCGACGGACTCCGCCCGGGCGAATTTCGGCTCCGCGCCCGACCGGCTGCACCCGGATCGGCTGCCGCCCCACGGCGCCTGCATGGTCTGGCGCGGCGAAACCGTCCAGCGTTGGTTCAACACGCACGCGTTCATCCCGCAGCAGCCATTTATAGGCGCGGGAGAAGTGATCGAGATCGAATCGCCCGTCGTCACGTTGCGCCTGACTCGCGACACGTTTTACACGCGCATCCCGGATCCGGCGGAGCCTTTCCTCGGCCCCGGCCCCTATCGGGTCAGCGCCCCCGGCGACGTGGATTTCCCCACCTTCACCGCTGCTCTCCACGCTAACCCGGCGCCGATTCCTGACTCCGCGCCATTTCTGGGTTTCGCGCGCATCGCCGGAACAACCGTATCTTGGGAAGGCGGCGCCCCCGACGATGACCTCGTCGTGTGGAGCCAAAGCTCAGGCGGCGCCGTCGATCTCGTCTGCCGCGCGAACGTCGGTCAGGAATCGCTGGAGATCCCTCAAGAGCTCATTGCCAACCTGCGGGACGGCGGCAACCGCCTGCGCACCGTCGCCGTGGGCGTCGCGCAATCCGCGCCTCTGGAGTTTGATACCGACGGGCCTGAGCACGGTCTTCTGCTCTACCGCGAAGAATTCCTGTTCGCCGACCTTCTGCCCGCGCCGCATCTCGCCTCCACGCCCGTCATCCTGCCCGACGGCTCGGAAATCCAGGCCGAGGTCGCCGCCAATTTCGCCGAGCGCCAACGCGGCTTAATGGCTCGGGAGCATTTGCTGCCCGATCACGGTATGTTGTTCTTGTTTGAAACCTCCGCCGCGTGGTCCTTCTGGATGCTTAACACCCTGATTCCATTGGACATGATCTGGCTCAACGAGCAGCGGGAGATCATCTTTATCCAAGCCGAGGCGCGACCCTGCGGATCGTCGGGCGGCTGCCCGACCTACAACCCGAATCAGCCTTCGCGCTACGTCCTGGAGCTCGCCGGCGGCGAAGCGGCTCGCCGAAACCTCAGAATCGGCGACCGCCTTTCCTGGTAGCGCGCGCGGCTGGTTTTATACTCAAACAGCGCGAAACATCCTCTTGGCTGTCGGAGGGGGGGCGCCTCAACAGCATGCCTCACCGTCTTCTCCTTCCGTTGTTGCTGATTTCCGGGGCGGCGTCCGCCTCCACCCCGACGCTGGACGGCGTGATCGGGTCGCCGTTTGAGCAGAAGTGCAACGTCTGCCACGGCGCCGCGATGACGCAAGGCGGGCTGGACCTGCGCACGAAAGCGGCTTTGGTTAAAGGCAGCAAGTCCGGGCCCGGCATCGTCGTCGGCAACTCGGCCGCCAGCCTCTTGCTCGACAAGGTCGCTTCGGGAACCATGCCGCCCGGCGACGACAAGCTCAGTCAGCGGCGAAGAGACAGAGCTATTGCGCCAGTGGATTGACAAGGGCGCCCCCGAAACCGAGGCTGAGCTCGCCGCCGGCGCCACGCTCGAAACCGAGCTGACCGAGCACGAGATCCTGCCGATCTTCCAGATCCGCTGCGTGGCCTGCCACGGAAAGCGCAAGCAGGAAGGCGGTCTGGACCTGCGCACTGTCGCCGGACGCCTCAAGGGTGGAAAATCCGGTCCGGCCATCAAGCCGGGCGACCCCGACGGCGGTCTGCTGATCTCGACCGTCTTCACGCTCGTGCTCACGCCCGCCACTATTGTGGATTCTCGTTCTAGCGATTCCGGCTGCTTCGGCTAGCCCCAATACTATTCACTTAATAACCCTGACGCAGGAGGCGACGTCGAGGGTCGAGCCGTCGAGCGACACCAGCCGCCATTTGCGATAAAAC
>CAYOPA010000183.1:5695-9808 GCA_964405625.1 uncultured Bryobacterales bacterium | reverse complement strand
AGGCGGTCCTGCGTGAAGACGTAGTCGGTGTCGTCGAGCGGCTTGTGGCAGGCCGACTTGGGGATCTATAAGGAGTTCGCTTTGCCGCGCGAGGGCGCTCGCATTGAGTTCCGCTCGGAATTCTTCAACGCCTTGAACCGGACCAACTTCCTGACGCCGAATTCCGATGTCGCCTCGGCGAATTTTGGTCGGATCACCCAAACGTTCGATCCGCGTCAGATCCAGTTCGCCATCAAGCTCTACTGGTAGACACAATACCCCTGTTGAGCTGCCAAGCCGCGGAGCGCCATGCTCCGCGGCTTTTCCTTTTTACGTGAGCGGTGAGCAGTGAGCGGTGAGCAGTGCGGTTGGTCTCTTCCGCATACAATGGGCGGAATGCAGGTCAAGACCTCTACCGCCGCTCCGGACGCCGTCGACGCCGACGCTCTCGTCGTCTTTATCACCCAGCTTGAGGAAGGAGCCGCTCCCGATCCCGCCGTGGAGAGTTGGAGCGGGGGCGTGCTCGGCGTGGCGCTGGCGAGCGGCGAGCTCAAAGCCAAGCCGCTGGAGCTGCTGGTCATCCACCGACCGAGGGGCGTCCGGGCCAAGCGGCTTGTGCTGGCCGGCCTGGGAAAAGCCGCTGACCAGACAACCGCCGTCCTGCGCCGCGTGGCTGCCGCGGCGGCCCGCAAAGTGCGCGGCAAAGACATCGGCTCGCTGGCCTTCGCGCCGCCGGCCGGCTTGGACCCTGAGCGCGCCGCGCAAGCCATCGTGGAAGGCGCCTGGGCCGCGCGGTTTGAGCCGGATCTTTACAAGACCGAAGGCCGCCAGGAATCCGACCTGCGCGAGGTCGTCATCCTCGCGACCGGAGATTCCGTCGAGCGCGGCGTGGCCCGAGGCGCGGCGATCGGCGCCGGGCAGGACGTCGCCCGCAAGCTGGCGGTCGAGCCAGGCAACCTGCTCACGCCGCTCATCCTGGTTGAAAGGGCGCGCGAGCTCGCGGCCGACGCCGGGCTCGAAATCGAAATCCTGGACGAAGACCGGCTTCAGGACGAAGGCTTTGGCGCGCTGCTGGGCGTCGCACAAGGCAGCGTGGAGCCGCCGGCTCTGATCGTTTTGCGCTACGCCCCGGAATCCCCCGCGCGCGACGAGCTGCACCTGGCGTTGGTCGGCAAGGCCGTCACGTTTGACACCGGCGGCATCTCCATTAAGCCCTCGGCCAACATGGACGAGATGAAGTACGACATGGCCGGCGGCGCCGCCGTGCTCGGCGCCATGCGGGCCATCGCCGCGCTCAAACCCGCCACCAGGGTCACGGCGTTCATCCCGACGGTGGAAAACATGCCCGGCGCCGCCGCCCAACGGCCGGGCGACGTGGTCACCTCGCTCTCCGGCAAAACCGTCGAGGTGCTCAACACCGACGCCGAGGGCCGCTTGATCCTGTGCGACGCCATCACCTACGCCATCCGTTGCGGGGCGACCCATCTGGTCGACGCCGCCACCCTCACCGGCTCGGTCGTTGTCGCTCTGGGATACGAGCGCTCCGGCCTGTTCGTCAACCACGACGGCTGGCGGGATGAGTTGATGGCGGCTTCGGAACAAGCCGGCGAAAAGCTCTGGCCGATGCCGCTGGACGCTGAGTACCGCGAAGCGCTCGACAGCCCGATCGCCGACATCGCCAACATCGGCAGCCGCTGGGGCGGCTCCATCCAAGCCGCCAAGTTCTTGGAGGCCTTCGCGGAAGATAAGCCCTGGGCCCACCTGGACATCGCCGGGACCGCCTGGCTCGAAGCTCCCAAACCCGATATGCCCAAGGGCCCGACCGGCGTCGGCGTGCGCACCTTCGTCGAGCTGGCTCTGGCGCTGGGCGAGCCGGAATCTGAGTAGCTGATACTCAGAAACCTATAGGTCTCATCGCGCATCCAAAGGAACGAATCCACCTTCGGAAGCGTATAGTGAGGCAAGGGAGGAACGACCAGCATGTTTCCCATGTTCGGCATTGACCCGATCTACTTTCTGTTCATTCTGCCCGGCATGGCTTTGTCCATGTGGGCGAGCTTTCGCGTCAAGTCGGCTTTCAACAAGTACTCGCAGGTTGGAACGGCGCGAGGGCTGACGGGCGCGCAGGCGGCGCGGGAGATGTTGGACCGCGCCGGGCTCCATGACGTGAAGATCGGCCGTTCGCACGGCTTTTTGAGCGACCACTACAACCCGGCGACTCGATCGCTGGGTTTGTCGGACCAAGTCTACGATTCGCCTTCGGTGGCGGCGATCGGCGTGGCCACGCATGAGGCCGGCCACGCCATCCAGCACGCCCGGAACTATGCTCCGCTGTGGCTGCGCTCGGTGCTGGTGCCGACGGCGAACATCGGCTCATCGCTGGGCTACATCGTCATGATGATCGGCCTGTTCCTGGCGCAGTCCAATGGCAACTTCTTCTTGTTCAACATCGGATTGGCGCTGTTTTCGTGCGTGCTGCTGTTCCAGGTGGTGACCCTGCCGGTGGAGTTTGACGCCACGGCGCGGGCCAAGGAACTGGTTGTCCAGTACGGCATCATCTCCAATCGCGAGAGAGAGGGCGTGGACCGCGTGCTTAACGCGGCGGCGCTGACCTACGTGGCGGCGGCGGTCAGCACGCTGCTGACGCTGCTGTACTTCCTGATGCGGGCCGGCGTGCTGGGCGGACGGCGGAACTAACCACTGGATCGAGCGTGTAGGGGGCGGCCGGAAGGCCGCCTCTACCCAGTTGAGCTCCGACTCAACAGCTATCCTGTTGGGAGATGAAGCCCCTCGCCTTGACGCTGCTACTGTCAGTGGGGTTATGCGCAGCCCCCATGCAACCTCTGAAGCTTGAAGAGCTCGTACGGGAACCGGGCCTGACCGGTCCCGCCCCCAGCCAGTTGGCATGGAGCCCGGACGGCTCGACCTTGAGCTACATTTTGCAAGAAGCCGACGACCCCGAGCGCCGCAACCTGTGGGCCGTCGACGCCGAAACCGGCAAGCGGCGCATCCTCGTCAGCCACGACCAGCTCACCCGGCTGGCCCCGTCCGTGGAGAAGGCGACCGACGACGAGCGCGAGCGCGAACGGCGCAACCGCTACTCGGTGGCCTCTTACCTTTGGGCGCGGGACTCCACGCACCTACTCTTCGTCAGCTCCGGACAGCTATACCTCTATGATTTGGCAGCGGAGCGGCCCCGCGCCGTGGCGCCGGAGAAAACCGGCGTGGGCGACCCGAAGCTCTCACCCGACGGGCGCTGGATCTCCTTCCTCCACAACCACGACCTGTGGCTGGCGCCCACGTCGGGCGGCGAGGCGCAACAGCTGACGCGCGACGGCTCGGCCGATGTGCTTCATGGGGGACTGGACTGGATCTACCAGGAAGAATTCGGCCTGCGTTCGGGGTACGCCTGGTCGCCGGATTCCCGCCGCATCGCGTTCCACGAGATCGACCAGCGCCCGGTCCCCGAACACCCGATCAAGACGATGAGCGGCTGGCGGGCCTCGCTCGACATGCAGCGCTACCCCTACTCCGGCGACCCGAACCCCAAGGTGCGCATCGGCGTCGTCGAGGCGCGGCCGAGCCGGAGCGGCGAGACCGTCTGGCTACAAGTCGGATCGCCGGAATACATCCCCCGTATCGGTTGGGCCGACAACAAGACGGTCGCCGTCCAAACGCTCGACCGTTCCCAGCGCGATTGGCGGCTGCTGCTGGCCGACGCTGAGCGCGGCCGCGCCCGTCAGGCGCTCGCCTTTATCGATCCGCACTGGACCAACATCAGCGACGACCTGTTTTTCCTCAAACAGGGCGGGCTGGTCCGCACCTCCGAGGAGTCCGGCCTGCGTCACATCGAGCGGCGGGACGCGAAGGGCGAATTGGCCGCGCGGCTGACCGAGGGCGAGTGGGAGGTCCAGCGCATCGTCGCCGTGGACGAGGATGGCGGCTGGGTCTACTACCTTTCAAACGAATCGAACGCGATCGGCGCGGACCTATTTCGCGTGCGGCTCGACGGCTCCGGCAAGCAACGGCTGACGGATGGCAAAGGAACGCACACGGTCGAGATCAGCCCGAACCATGACGCCTTCGCTGACGCGTTTTCGACTCTGACGAACCCCGGCGGGCTGGATCTGGCTC
>CAYOPA010000183.1:0-5685 GCA_964405625.1 uncultured Bryobacterales bacterium | reverse complement strand
CCTGATCCGAAAGGTGTTCCAGATCGTCCCCCGGGCCTGGCGGGGACTGGGCGTGATTCCCCTCAGCGGCCTGGGACTTCGCCCGGAGTATGCCGGGTTCGACGCGGAGAGCCGCTTCGAGGTCCACCGGGCGAACAGCGTGGCGGAGTACGGGTTGGCGGAGGCCGAGCTCTCCACCATCAAAACCGAGGACGGCGCCACCATTCGACTGCATGTGCTCAAACCGGCCGACATCGAGCCGGGCAAGAAGCTGCCGCTACTGCTGTACGTCTACGGCGGGCCGCACGCGCCGACTATCCGCGACGCTTTTGACGCCGGCCGAGCGCGCGGGATGTTCCACCAGTACCTGGCGCAAAAGGGCTACGTGGTGGCGCAGGCGGACGACCGGGCGTCGTCGATTCGCGGGCACAAGTACGAAGCAGCGCTCAATCGCGACTACGGCCCGGTGGCCCTGCGCGATCACCTGACGGCCGTGGAGCATCTGTCCAAGCTGCCTCACGTAGACGCGGAGCGCGTCGGCATTTGGGGTTGGAGCGGCGGCGGCTCCGCCACCTGCTTCGCGCTGGCGCACTCCAAGCGCTTCAAGGCCGGAGCGGCGGTGGCCCCAGTGACGGATTGGCGACTATACGACTCGATCTACACCGAGCGCTACATGGGCTTGCCGGAGGAGGAGCCGGAAGCCTACCAACGCACCTCCTGCGTGGAGGCCGCCGGCGACCTGAGCGGCCGGTTGCTGCTGGCGCATGGCACGGCCGACGACAACGTCCACGTGGAGAATACTTTGAAGTTGGCGGACGCGCTGATCGAGGCCGGTAAACCGTACGATTTGCAGCTCTACCCCGGCAAGACGCACGGCATCGCGGGCGACGAGGCGCGGCTGCATTTGTACAGGCTGCTGGAAGCGTTTTTCGATCGCTGGTTGTGACCCGGAGCGTTAACCTCTTAGTAGCTATGTCGCGCTTTGTTTCGCTCTGCCTGCTCCTCGCTCTGCCTGTGGCGGCCGATTGGCGGATGGTCCACACCGAAGGAGGCCCGCTCGCCCGCCACGAAGCCGCCTTCATCACCCTCGACGGCAAGCTCTACCTGCTCGGCGGACGCGGCGAAAAGCCGATGGACGTGTACGATCCCAAGACCAACGCCTGGACGAAAGCGGCCCAGCCGCCCATCGAGATCCACCACTTCCAGCCGGTCGTGTTTGAGGGTAAGATCTGGGTCCTGGGCGCCTTGACCGGCAAATACCCGCGCGAGACCCCGGTTCCGCGGGCGCTCGTCTACGATCCGGCCGCGGACTCCTGGTCCGAAGGCCCGCAGATCCCCGAAGCCAGGCGCCGCGGCGGCGCCGGAGCCTCGGACCACAACGGCAAGATCTACCTTACCGGCGGCATTGTCGACGGCCATTGGGAGGGCACAATGCCGTGGTTTGACGAGCTTGAACCGGTGAGCGGCCGCTGGCGCCGGCTGCCCGACATGCCGAACGCCCGCGACCATTTCCAGACCGTGCTGCTCGACGGTAAGCTTTACGCCGCCGCCGGGCGCCGCTCGTCGGCCAAAACCCAGGACGCGTTTACGTTGACCGAAGCCAAGGTGGACGTTTTCGACTTCGAAACGGGCGCCTGGACATCGCTGGAGAAAGACTTGCCGACCCAGCGCGCCGGGAATTTCGCGGCGGCCTATCACGGACGGTTGTTGGTGATGGGCGGCGAGAGCCCGCAGCGGCTGGCGCATCCCGAAGTGGAAGCCTACGACCCGGCGACAGGCGAGTGGGAGACGTGGTCGTCGCTGGTTGTGGGTCGGCATGGGACCGGCGCGGCCATCCTCGACGGCAAGCTCTGGGTGGCGGCGGGCAGCGCCAATCGCGGCGGCGGTCCGGAGCTGAATTCGCTGGAAGTCTACGAGCCGTAAACCAAACAAAGAAGGGCCCTTCGCGACCGACGCAAACCCGGCCCTCACGGGCCGGGCTATTAGGATGCCGCCCTACGGGCTCGAATACGCTCCCGCTGCGCGGATCGCAGGATTTCTTTACAGCCCCTAGAAAATAAAGCCCATGCCGACTTCCACGCGGTCGCCCTCCAGCGGCCGCGAGAAGTTCTTTCGGAACTGGTAGTTGCCCTTGAAGACCAAGCTGCGTCGGGGGTTGAAGTTCACGCCGACGGTGACGATGCGCAGGTCGTTTTCCGCCCGCTCCGCGTTACGCAGAGAGCTCGCGATCGAAGCGTGCGTATTGAGCCGCTCATACCGCACGAATACCGGGGCTTTCTTGGAGGTCCGGTGCATGCCGAGCAGAGGGAGAAGGTTGTAGCCCGCCTCCAGGTAGTGACCGAAGGTGCGGCTGCCCATCGCCTCGCCGGTCAGCGCGAAGATGTCTTCGGTTCCCGTGAGGGAGCCCACGCTCGACACGCCCACCACACGCCAGTTGTCGGTTTCATACTTGCCGTGGAGGGCCCCCAGCGACAGGATGCCGCCCACGCGGCGCCCCTCAACCTCGCTGCCGTCAGCGTTGCCTCCCCGGTAGCCGGATATGCCGACCGTCACGTTGCGGAGCGGCGACTTCTCGAGCTTGCCGACGACGGCGGCGCTTTCGGGAACGCCGTGAGCGATGTGCCGTCCCTGGCGGACCCAACTGGCAGCGCGGAAATCCGACGCTTGCAGCCCGCCGACCAGGCCGACGGAGTAGTCCAGCTTCCCCGGCAGCTGGCCGAAGCCCATGGCGCCCAAGCTAATCCAGGAGCTCGGTATGATCAGCCGTTCCACCTCGGGCCGGTTCACGGAATAGAACATGACCGGCTCGTCGTTGTTGTTGACGTAGCCGATCGGCAGCGGATAGTACCCGAATCGCATGTTGAAGCGCCTGTCGATCATCCAGTCGACCATCAGTTGAAGATCAAGTTCTTCTTAATGCGATACCCGAAGAAGGTGGAGAAACGGTACAGGCCGGTGTAGTAGAGCTCGGGGTCGCCGCCGGAGGCGTCCTTGCCTTCGGCGATGGGGACGACGTTGAATTCGCCGAAACCGCTGATGGAGTACTTCTGGTCGGTGAAGTAGATCTTCGAGGCGGCGTAGGCGAGCCCCGGTTGCTGCTCATAGGTCAGATCGGGGACGAGCTTGGTGTCGGACTTTTCTTCGTCCGGCTCCGAGGCGGACGCCTCGGGAGTCGTCGGTTCTGGCTCGTGGGCCTGCGCCAGGACGGTCGCGGGCGCAAGCAGCAGTGCAATCGACAGAAACGCACGAAGGCCACGCAAAGTGCGTGTGGAGGAGGCCGGGAAAGTTAGCATGCGGAGCGGATGGGCGGATTGCCCTATCATTTTCAACGTATCAACGGCTCGCGCAATCTGCCAAGCTCAGCGAGGACATCTTTCGGCGCCGTGGGGCGCCCGTCGAGCAGCCGTTTGATTCCCAGCCCGGAACGGATACCATAAAGGTCATGCTTGCACTCAAGCGCGCTCTTGTCTTGCTGGCCGTATGCGCCGGTCCCCTGTTGTCCGCACCCGCGACGCTGATCGTCGAAGAGATCGTCGCCAAGGTAAACGGCGACGTGATTCTCCGATCGGATTACGAGCAGGCCCTGGCCGAGATTCGCGGCGAGATCGAGCGCGACTCGCGCACCCCGCCCGAGGACAAGGCCGGCGTGCTAGCCGAGCGCGAGAAATCCACGCTGCGCGACTTGGTCGACGAGCGCCTGTTGGTGCAGAAGGGCAAGGATCTAGGCATGAACGTCGAGACGCAAGTGCTGCGGCAGCGCGACGCAATCATGAAGCAGTACGAGATTGAGACCGTCGAAGAGTTCGAGCGCTGGGCCAGTGAGAAGGCCGGCATGCCGGTCGAAGATCTGATGGACCAGATGCGCGACAACTTTCTCTCCAACAGCGTTCTAGGTCAGGAAGTGGGCTCGCGGATCGTCGTGCGCCGCGACGAGATCGAGAAGTACTACAAAGAGAACCCGGACGAGTTCGTTCGCGAGGAAGGCGTCCGCTTGGCGGAGATCCTGATCGCCACCGATGGCGCCGTGACCGAACAGCAGCGGGCCGAAGTGGAAAAGAAGGCCCGCGAGGTCCACGACCGCGTCCAGAAGGGCGAGCCGTTCGCCGAGATGGCCCGACGTTATTCCGACAGCGCCGGCTCCAAGGATAACGGTGGCGATATCGGCATCTGGCGGCGCGGTTCGCTGCGCGCCGACCTGGAAGAGCGGGTGTTTGACAAAAACCCGGGCTTTATGACCGACTTGATCGAGGCGGGTAACGGCTATCTGATCATCAAGGTGGTGGACAAGTTCCGCGAGGGTCTGGCAGGCCTTGATGAGGTGGAGGAGGAGATCCGCAACAAGCTCTCCGGTCCGCGCTACGCCCCGGCGATTCGCGAGTTCCTCACCGAGCTGCGCTACAACGCCTACATCGAGATTCGGCCCGGCTATGTCGACTTGGGGGCCGCACCGGGCAAGGACACATCCTGGAGCGATCCCGCCAAGCTGGCGCCGGTCACCACCACGCGCGACGAAGTTCTCCGAAAAGGCAAGAAAAAGAAGCTCTTGTGGCTGGTGCCGCTGCCCGGCGGCGGCGACAAGAAGTCTGATGCCGACAGCGCCAGCCGGGTGGGCGACGATATCTAGCGGGCGGGGGCTGTCGAGGCGGCTCGCCTCTTCCAACCCAGCCAGGGCGACGCCGTGAAAACATCTTACGTTCAGGATTTCCAGCCGAACGACAAAATTGTCTCGTTCTTCCTCGTGCAATCGAAGGAGGTCCGAGTCAAGAAGGGCTCGGGCGACCCCTACCTTTCGCTGCAGTTGAGCGACCGGACGGGCCAGATCGAAGCCAAGATGTGGGACGGCGTCGACGAGGTTGCCGACACCTTCGACCGTGACGACTTTATCAAGGTCAAGGCCAACATCCAGCTCTATCGCGACAAGCCGCAGATGATCATCCAGCGGCTGCGGCGGGCCGAGGAGTCCGAGATCGACCTCGCCGACTACATGCCGCACACCAAGCGCGACATCGACGAAATGATGGTCGAGCTGCGCGGGACCGTCGAACGCTTTACCAATCCGGACCTAAAGACGCTGCTGCTGGCTTTCCTTGACGACGAGGAGATCGCCTCGCGGCTGCGAGTGGCCCCGGCGGCCAAGACGCTGCATCACGCCACCGTGGGCGGGCTGCTGGAGCATATCTGCTCGCTGTTGGGTCTGGCGCAACGGGTGGCTTCGAACTACGACTATCTGGACCTGGACCTGCTGCTGACGGGCGTGGTCCTGCACGACATTTGCAAGCTCGACGAGCTGACCTACGAACGTTCGTTCGGCTACAGCTCCGACGGGCAGTTGTTGGGGCACATCTCGATGGGCTTGCAGCTCATTGAGCGCAAATGCCTTGGGCTGCCGGAGTTTCCGCCGCGGCTGAAGCGATTGGTGGAGCACATGGTGCTCAGCCATCACGGCCGCTACGAGTTCGGTTCCCCGAAGTTGCCGATGTTTCCCGAAGCGCTGGCGCTGTCGTACATCGACGACCTGGACTCGAAGCTCGAAAGCATGCGGGCGTCGCTGGAAGCCGAAGCGGGCTTTGGCCAGGAGTGGACCCGCTTCAATCCGGCGCTGGAGCGGCCCGTGCTCAACGTGGCGCGCTACCTGAACGGCCCGGCTGAGGAAGAGCCCGCCCCGGCGGCGGCTCCTGCACCGGCGTCTCAGCCGAACAACGACGC
>CAYOPA010000182.1:0-9865 GCA_964405625.1 uncultured Bryobacterales bacterium | reverse complement strand
GGTCCAGCACCGGCGGCTCGGGGCTCAACACATCGGCGAAAAACGCCGCCTCGGCCTTGCGGTCGCCCGCGAAAAGGTATTGCGCCAACTGCCCGGCCGGGCCGAATTCGTCCACCTTCCCGCGCACGCTGCGCAGCCGGATCGGGTTGAGCAGGTGCGAGAAGGCGCCCATCTCCGAGCCGTTTTCGGCGCCTTCGCTGATCGCTTTGGGGGCGACCAGCGAGAGCTGCGCGTAATGCGGATCGCCGAAGCGCTTGGAATGGAACAGCGCCGGCGGCAGCGGTCCCACGTAGTCTCGATAGCGCGGCGGCAGGCGGACTCCCGAGCCGTCGAGCGTGGCGCTGAAGCGGAAGCAGCCGGCCTGGTTGTTGACCACCCGAATCCGCCCGTCCACGATGCTGTCCGAAGCGTGAAGCACGGCCGCCCGCAGGTCGCCGAAAACGGTCGACGATTCCAGCGAGACGCGCCCGAACAGGTTGGAGATCGCTACTTTCGAGGCGGTCCGCGAGGCGTCCACGATCGAGTCGCAGATGATCAGCTCGTCGATCACCGAGGGGTCGTCGGCGTTGTCGCGCTCCACGTGGATCGGGCCGACAATCGAGCGCCGGATCAGCAAGGTCTTCACACGGGCGTGGACGTACAGCCGCAGCGGCGGGATGACCACGCCGTCGGCGCGCAAGCCGCCCGGATCGAGCGTGGCGTACTGGATCTCAATGCGCTCGAAGTCAAAGGTGTTTTCGGTATTGGCGGCGGCGCCCTCGATGACCAGGTCGAAGGTCTCGCCGGGGCCGAGCTCGCTGTCGGGGTCCTGGCCCGCGTACCAGCCGCCGTCGATCAGGAACGTCTGTCCCGCCGCCGCCGGGGTCAGCGTTGGCGTCGTCAGCGAGCCCGCTTCGCCGCGCAACCGCACAAACGGCCGCCGCTGCGGACCGACGGCGAGGGCGGCGGGTTCGTCCAGCGGCTGCCCGGCGCGGATGGTGAGCTCGTAGCTGCGGTTGTCGCTGATGAGCAGGCCGTCGCCCTGGAGCTCGCCGCCGTCGGGGACGGTCCCGTCCGCCGCGGTGCGCGAGGGCGTAATCGTGATACTGGCGCGCGGATACGGCCCGGCGCCAAGCTGCGCCGCGAACCCGTAGTGGTAGCGCTCCACCAGCGGCTCGAAATCGGCGGGCTCGTCTGGGGGCGCGCTGGCGAAGCGGCCGAGCTCGGGGCTGATGATGAGCCGCTCCAGCGGCCCGGCCGGGTCGGGATGGCACAGCAGGTCGGCGAGGTTGGCGGCCGAGACCCGTTCGGGCGGAATATCCGCGCCGCCGTCGGAGACGGAGACCTGTCGCGGGTAGAGCTGCCCCTTGCCGGTCTCTTCCACGAGGCTGAGCGCGACCAACGCGACGTACCAGTCCGGCGGAATGGCGGCGATTCCGGCGCCGAAATCGCGCAGCCGCCGCCGCAGCGCGGGCTCGCTGTGGAAGAGCGTCCCCCTGGCGCGGCCGAGCGCGGCCAAATCGGCGCCCGAGGGCGGGTTGCTCAGAGTCTGGAGCTCCAGGATGTGCGAGTTGGCGATCCGGTAAGCGACGTGACCCAGCAACCGGCAGCGCATCGGCTGGGAGATCTGCCATTCGTACGGATCGACGCACACCGGCCCGTGATCCTCCGTGCCCGCCCCGCCGCCGCTGACGAACAGCGGGATATCCCGCCCGCTGGGGTCCATCGTGTAGGTGCGCAGAATCCCAAGCCCGTCCGGGTCGGTCAGCTCGACCGGGTCCACGCCGGTCATCTCAAACGCCCGCAGGCGGTGGAGGTGGAAGTTGAGCTTGCGGACGCCGAAACGTCCGTCGCGGCCCCGCAGCCGGCGCGTGTCGAGCGTGTGAAAATACTCCGTGAACGGCGAATCGGCCAGCTCCGCCCCGGCTGGGTTGCGCAGATCAGCCGTGCCGCCCGACAGCGTCGCCGTAAAAAGCCCTCGATCGACGGGCGGCGGGTCCAGCCGATGCCGCGTGCGCGCCAGCCGCCGAAAACCTTCCTCGAGAACGACGTCCCAGCCGGACATCGCCCGCACCAGGGTGTCCAGCAGCTCCGGCGTGCCGCGCCGACGGCGGAAGCGGATCGTGTTGCCCACGTCCACGCGCCGCGCCCGGCGATCCTGCGCCGAGACGAGCCGCGCGCCGACGAGCTCGCCGATGTACGGCACGGCCCAGTCGTCGCAGGTCTCGATGTGCTGGTCTTCCCACAGCCGGTCGATGGAGCGGCGCGATTCGGCGGCCTGCTCCCCGATCAGCTCGACGATCTGACGGAAGGCGCCCGTCACGTCCTCGTTGCGGTAAAGCTCCGGCACAAGCTGCCAGAGCTTTTCGGAGTAGTACCGCTCGTAGCCGTCGCGCGCTTTGACGCCGTTGCTCACGCGACCTCCTTGTTGGTCAGCGGCGGCAGACCCGTGGCCTCAACACCGGTGACCGAGACCGCGTCGTCGCCCGAAAAGTCAAGGTAGCGCCCCGTCTCAATGCAGCTTCCGGCGGTGTCGCCCAAATGCAGCGTGGGCGAGTCCGTGGTGAAGCTCAAGCCGTTGACGGCGACGACGCCCTCGATCTCGGCGGCGGCTTTGTAGATCGAGCCCGGCCAGAAGACCCCGCCGATCGAGGCTTGCATGGGGTGCAGAACGCCGTTGACGAGATGCTCGCGAACCTGCTCGGCGACCGTTTCCTTCACGTAGCGCGGATCGACCTCCACGCTAACGGCGACGGCGGCCTCGATCGGCTCGGCGCGATCCACCGAAATGGGCAGCGTCGGATCGGCCTGTGCGTGTAGCGAATCGGAGATCGTTGACTCGTCGGCCTCCCCGATGTAGTGCACGACCACGCCCGCCTGCATCTGCTCGGGAATCCACAGCCATTGGGCGCGGGCCTGGATCACGCCCGGCGCGTGAAGCGTGAGGGCCTCGAAGTCGGTCGCCGAGACGGCGCGGCCCAGCAGCAGCGCTGTCCGCGGGGCGTTGGCGCGCAGCTCCTCGGGCGCGTCGGCCTCCTTGCCCGCTTGCGCCGCCACCGGCGACTTGACGCCCCGCAATCCCTTCACGGCGGCGGCGAGCTGCCGGATGTGGTTTGCCGGCGGGGCCGCCGCGCCCGCCCCAAAGCGATACGACGCCACGACGTTCTTCACCCCGGAGGGCAGCCGCGAGCCGCGCACGCCGTCGCCGAAGGTGATCAGCGTGTTCTGGGCGTCGTCGTGCCGGACGATGTAGACCTTGTCGTTGGGGCCGCGCCCAAAAAAGCTCTTGACGCGCTTCCACTCCACGCCGTCCACGCGGATCAGCAGAACGGGTTGCGCCAGAGCGTCGCCGGAGGCCGTCTGCAGATAAGTCAACGGCTTCTTTTTGAGCTTGAAGCGCTGGTTGGCCAGCCGCCCGTCGCCGTGGCCCAACACCTCGGCGGGAACGCTTTCGCCGCGCGACGAGCCCAGAACATTGCCGAAAATCGTCAACGGCAGGCGCAACTGCTCGACGGGGATCTGCTCGCGCGCAAGAGCCTGAAAGACCGCGTGGCCGTCCTTGCCGACGGTCAGCTTACCGTCGACCAGCATGCCGCTTTCGTCGGCGTCGCTGAGCATAAACTCCTGCTGCAAAACCTGCTCGGTCGCCGACGATTGCGCCGCCGCCTGGGAGTCGAGGTCGCCGTCGTCCAGCGGCAGCTCGACCGTTCCGTGGATGGGGACGCCCTCGGGGCTGCTGAGCTCGTCGGCGGTAATGACCGTCTTGCCCGTGTTGGTCGGGCTGCCGGCGCTGACAAACGCGTGATGGAAGGTCAGCTCGGCGGGGTTTTGGAATGCGCTTTCCAGAGCGGGCGCAACAGTGAGCTGCGTCGCCGGGACGGCGGGCGAAGGGACAACCAGATCCGGCCCATTGTCGACCGGGATCGTCCGCTCCGGGATGCTCGTGATCCGGACGGCCGCGGCTATGACCGAGGTCACCTTCACCAAAACATACGCCGGCTCGTCGCCGCTGAAGTTGCGGGCGACGATGATCGGATCGCCCAGCCGGAAGGTGGTGGGCGGCTTGTCAAAATACACCCGCGTGCCGCCGCTGACGTTCTCCAGCGCGGGCTCCGTCGACTTGCCGCTGCCGATCGGCGCGTTGGCGGTGACAACGGCCGTCTGGGTGGGCCGGCGGGCCCGCAAGGCGTGCAGGTCGATGTCGGGCTCAATGACGACGGGCGGTTCGAGCGACACGCGGATATAGCTGCGGCCGTCCTTGCCCGCAAACGGCTCGGAGGCGGTCACGCGCGAGGGCTGGGCGGTAAACTCGGGCTGCCCGGGCTGCTTGGCCTCGATCACGACCAGCTCGCCCTCGGCCAGCCCAAAGCCGGACGGCTCAAACAGCAGCCGGTTCACGCGACTGACGTTCGACCCTTCCTTCTTGCCTGCGCCCTCGTCGCCCACGAAGTTGCCGGCGTCCACGGTCGGGCGCCGCTGGAAGGCCGCCACCTTCCACTGGTTGGTGAGCGGATGGATGACGGCTTCCTGGGCGAGCTCGAAGACCTGCGGCGGGTTGCCGTTAAACCCTCGCGAGCGGAAACCCGTCCCCGCCGGCAAGCTGACGGCGACGCGCCCTTCGGCGATGGCGGCCAGCTTGGATGTGGCGGCCACGCCGGACTGCGTCGTGTAGCCGAGCAGCTCCACCAGCCGTCGCAGCGACGGCCGCCGCACCGCCGTGCCGAGGTAGCTTTCGTTGGCGATGCGCTCGTCGTAAAAGCCCAGCACGTCGGCCACGTAAGCCCACATCTCCAGCCACATCAGGCCGAAGTCGTCGCCGGATGGCCGCCAATCGGCCAGCGCCCGGCGCAGCTCGGCGTCGTCGACGTTGGCCAGCCGTTCCAGAAGCTGCTGCCGGATTTCCGGGAACGCCGCAAGCTGCCGGGGCAGCGACGACAGGCCCGCCGGAATCAGCTCCAGCGGCGAGCCGGGCTTTCGATCGCAGCAGTTGCTCATCAGGCGCCCCCCTCCATCGACAGTCGCAGCGAGCCGCGTTCGGGGTGCAGCCGCGAGCTCTCCAGCCGGATCAGCTCGTCGTCAGCCACCGCAAAGCTCAGCGCGTTGAAGTCGGCGAAATCGGTCACGCCGTGGATGCGGATCTCCATGCCCGTGACCGCTTCCACGCCATCCACGGCCAAGATGGCGGCCTCGAGCGCGGCGCGTCGCAGGGGCGTGCCGAAGGTGAAGTTGTCCGGTGAAAAGAACCCAGCGCGGTGCGGGCGACCGCCGCCGAACAGCGCCTCCAGCACGCGAATTTTCACCTGTGCCGCGAATGCCGTCCGGCGGACGCAGACATTGATCCGCAGGTCGAGGTTGACGTACTTCGGGTCGGCGACGATCACTTCCCGGCCCGCCTGCCGGCGGCAGTTGAGGAGGTTTTCCACCGTCTCTCGGCGCTCCGGGCTCAACGCGAATGCGCCGACCGGATCGACCGCCGTCGTAGCCGACAGCCACGAGCCGGTCCAGCGAAACGCGCCCTGGGCTTTCTGCACAAAATCCAGCTTTTCGGCCTGCGCCCCGTAGTCTTCGGGGCGCACGGCGAACAGCGTCTCGGCCTGATAGGCCTCCGGCGTGAGCAGCTTGATCTGCGTCGCCGTCTCCGGATCGACGCCGCTGGCGATGGGAAACGGATTGCTGACTTCGGCGACCAAGCCGTCCAGGGGGCTGACCAGCGGCGGCGTATGGTGCGGCAGCGCCACCGCGCTGACGGCCCAGGCGGCGAGATTCGCCCGCGTTCCCGACCCCAACCGGTACTCCACATGGAACAGCGAGCCCCGCGCCGGCAGCCTACCATGCTCGCCGTCGCCGAAACGCACCGTATAGCCGGCGCCGGTCGCGTAGTCGCGGTGGACGTATTCCTCGCCGTCGCGCCAGTAACCGGCGATCCTTCGCCACATGCCGTCTTCGAGGGTGAAAACCTGATCGTCCCCGCCGAAGGGCAGCAGCGACCGCTCGAAGCGCCACGAATCGTCCTCTTCGCCGTCCGGGTAGACGAGGATCTCCGGCAAAGTGGCGCGTAGATTGTGGTGCGGATCGGCGAAGCCCAGGCCTTCTTCATCCGTGTCAGGCAAGCTCAACAAGTAAATCGGGTGACGCGAGGATGCTTCGGCCTCGGTTTCCAGGCAGGGGTCGCGCCGCTCCAGCAGCCCGGCGTCGGTCTTGGCATGGAGCGGCCCGTCGCGCTCGACCGCCTGCAAAACGTCATCGGAGTCGCCGGGCTCCAGCGGCCCCAGCCGGAAGATCGCGTGGCGCGATTCGCCCGCCGTCGCCGGGACGAGGTTGCCGGAGAGCTCCAGATCCGCCAGCGGCAGGTGGAACGGCAAGGCGTCCTCCTCCTCCCAGCGGATCAGCGCCAGATCGACGCCGAAAAGCTCGTCTTCGGTGAGCTCCACCGAGGTGACGCGGACCAGCCGCGGGCGTTCGATTTCAGAAGCGTCGGCGGCAATATCGCGCAACAGCAGCAGCCGGCCGTCGCTCCACAGCGCCGCCCCGGCTGCGTCAAAGACCACGCCGCCGGGATTTTCCGGCCCGGCCGGGTCGTTGCGGACGTACAGCGACGTGGCGCCCGGTTGCAAGCAGGCGTCATCGTCGTCAAAGCCGTAGGGCGTAAAGTTGCCGGGATTCCAGCGGGCGTCGACGGCAAAATTGATGACGCCGCGGTCCTTGATCCCCTCGCCGATCTCGAAGGCGATCGGCGCGCCGCCCTCCACCGGCGCCCAGACCGCCGCCCCGCCGGGCACTGAAATCGTCCCCGGCGCCACGGTCAGCTCCAGAGTGGTCGAGGCCATCCGGCCGTCATGGATCTCGTAATCCATCAGGCGGGCTTTCTTGCGCAGCGAGCGCCGCTCGGTGGCGGTCTCCAGGTAGGCCTCTCGGTTCATGCGGTCCTGGACGTAGGAGAGCTCGTCGCCCAGAGCCGCCAGGATCTCGAGGAACATCACGCCGACGTCGGCTTCTTTCGGCGTCTGCCAATTCGGGTAGCGCTGGGCCGCGAAATCGAGCAGAGCGTTGCGCAGGCTGACGAAGTCGCGGGCGAGGTAGTCGACCGGGAAGTCTACGGCCTCGTCGGGCTCGCAGTCGGCGCCCGGCTCGGCGCAGTCCAGGTCGTCGTCGCAGCCGACTTTGAAGGAGAACGCAACGTCGTTGTAGACGCGGTCAATGCGGCCGTGCGGGTCGTTGATGAGCAGCCGGTAGTCGGTAAAGCCGCCGGGCTCCTGGACGACGATCTCCAGGAAGCGGCGTTGTGCGACGGCGTCCTCGCCCCACTGCATCAGCGCGGGGTCGGGTTCGAGCAGCACGTCCGGCGCCTCGCCGCGGGGGCTGTAAATGCGGATCTGGTCGGGCGTTAGCGGCTCGGGCGTGACGGTCGGATCGCCAATGTCTTCAAACGGCGGCCGCAGCTCCAGCGTGTCGGTCAGGAAGTAGACATGCAGGACTTTCTGGTCGCACTTGCTGACGACCTGCACGAACTCCACGCCGGTGAAGTCTTCCTGGCGGGAGCGCAGTTGCGAGAGGCGATCGGTGGAGGTCGGCATGGTTAGGCTTGCCTCCCGCCGAGATTAGTTTGCGAGGCTAAGCCTCGCTTGCACGGCGCAGCCGTGCGCCACAACGGCAAGGCTTGGGCCGTCACAGCGTCACCTCCAGGTTGAAGACTTCCTGGTCGCCGCGGGCCTTGACCGTGTAGACAACATTGACTTCCATTCGGCCCTCTTCAAAGGCCGTGTTCACGTCGTCGATCTTGATGATGTCCGACAGCCAGCGGTCGAGGCTTTGGAACACGGTGGCTTGCAGCAGGGTCGCCGTCTCCTCGCTGCTGGGCGCGAACAGCAGCCGCCGCAGCCCCGCGCCGAAGTCCGGCCGGTCGACCCGCTCGCCCGGCGCGGTCAGCAGCACCTGCTTGATGAGCTGCGCCACGTAGGCCGAGTAGTCGCCTTCCTTGCGCAGCCGGGCCTGTGCGGCGTCGATCGCGACGGGGAAGCGCATGCCCTCGAAGCGTTCCGCCATCACAGCACCTCCAGGTTGCCGTCGTTGACCTTGAACGACGACGACGATAGGTCGGTGCTCTTGTTGCCCGAGGCTTTCTGCTTGACCGACGCGCTGCTGATGACGATCTCGTCGGTGGTGAAGGTGATCGTGGAGTCGCTGTCGTTCTTGATGACGATCTCGCCGGTTCCGTCGTCGATCCGGACGGTCGCCTTCTTCGTCTTGAAGAATTTGACGCTTGGGTCGGCGTCGGCGGAGTCGATATCGCCGTCGTTCCAGAAAAAGCCCGCCCAGATGGGATAGGACGGGTCGCCGGCCTCGAACTCCACCCACACGCCGGTGTCGATGTCGGGCATTGTGTACCAGCCCAGTTGCGGCCCCGCGTAGGGCACGCAGGGCGAGGCCCACACCTCCACGGTTCCCAAAACCGTCGGCACGCGGACCTTCAGTCGCCCCTTTTGCAGCGGGTCGAGGTTGTCCGTCACCTGACCGCGGTACTTGCCGTAGTACTCGCGGCGGGGCTGACTGGCTCCGCTTCCCGTGCTCATGAAGCCGCTCCCAAGCCGTTGCGCATCAACTCCAGGCGCATCTTGTGGTCGGATGCGTCGATCGAGTGCGTCACGGATTTGATGAAGTAGTCGCCGCTGTTGAGGCTGCCGCCGCCGGTCACCCTCACCGTTTGGTGCGAGAACAGGATGGCGTTGAGCGAGTGCGCGCTGGTCTCGGCGGTCGCCTGCACATTCCAGGAGGCGTCATTGAGGGCCGCCTGCGTGCGCAATTGCGCCTCCTGGGCGCTGCCCGCGCTGACGACGCGCCGCGTGCGCGCCTGCGTCGGCGGCGCGGGCGGCTCGTCGCCGAGCGGCTCGGTGGAAGCCGACGGGACCTCGGTGTCGTCCACGTCTCCGGTATCCGGCGCCACACGCTGGATCGGCCCGGAGCCGGTGGGCGCCTCGGCGTTCGAGCTGACCTCGAAGCTGGAGACATTGGTGCAGCCGTCGCCGGAATTCAGCCTCAGCTCCGGCGGGTCGTCCGGCGCCAGCAACTGCGGGATCGGGATGCCAAACGGGCCGGGCGCGGTGGAGCGCGGCGGCGAGGGTTTGAAGTGCGCCTTCTCGGTGACCTCGAAGCCCGCAAAACCGTTCTCGGCCGTCCAGTCGATCCAAAACCGCGAATCGCTGCGCCCGGCTAACTGGTCCACGAAGGCCAAATCCGACTCGGTCTGGTTGAGCGTGGTGGAGTTTTCGTCGTATTCGATGGGCGTGTCGATCACGTCGGGCTCAAAGCCGTAGCGGCTCAGGATCGGCGTGACGATATCCGCCGCCGTGCCGGAATGCGACTCGGTGCGCTGCTCGCGGTCCATCACAATGCGGCGGTCCTGCCCGCGGATCTCCAGATACGACCCCGGCCCGCCGGGCGCCATGCTCGCCTGCCGCTCCACGATCACCCCGTGGGAGAGCACGTGCGTCACCCCGCCCAGGGTCGCCAGCACGGTGATCTCGGTATCCGGATCGTTCGGTTGCAGCCGCTCGTCGTTGAGCAGGCGCATGTCCGTTCCGCAGATGTCCACGGCGAAGCGCACCCGGAACGTCGTCGGACCTTCGATGGTCTGCTGCACCTCGATCTCGGCCGCGTCGGCGGTCAGGTCATTGTCGAGCTCGCGGTTGACGGCGATCTGGAAGCGAATATCCGGCACGGTGTTCTCGTGGGTCTCCTACCGCGGCAGCGCGGGAATCTTTAGCCGTTCGGCTTCCGCCAAAGCGTCCGGCAGCACGGCGCCGTTGAGCTCGGCGATGCGCCAGAACGCGTGCGGATCGCCCAAAAACGACGACGCCAAGTGGTCGAGCCGCTGGCCCTGCTTGCGGAC
>CAYOPA010000181.1:0-9937 GCA_964405625.1 uncultured Bryobacterales bacterium | reverse complement strand
CCACGGGAAGCTCAACGGGTTTTGGGCGGCCGTCCGGCCGCACTACGGCTCAAAAGCCCGCGGGAGCAGCCCCACGCAGAACCCCAAAATCCCATAGCCGATCAGCGCTCCTGGGAACGGCTGATGCAAAACCAGCGCCGGATTCACCGCCGACCAGACGTAGCGGAACGCCAGGTAGTACCATGTAAAGCTCAGGGTCACCGCTGCGAGGCGGTACAGCAGGGGTCTTCGCAGCCATTGTCGCAGCAGCGCCCAGACTGCCACGCTGAACAGCGCGGCCATCAAGGTGAAGGCTGCGGCGCCGGCGGCGGTCGCCATCGAAAGCTCTGTAGATCGGGCGCCTCGCGGAGAGAGGGCGGCGCCCACGAGGTTCATATATCGCCACGGTCCATCGCCGCGCAACATGCCGTCCACGGCGTGATAGCTCAGCGCCACCAACCCCGACAAGGCGCCCAACGAAATCGCCGTCACTGCCGCGCGCAACCCCGAAGGTCGTGAATCCGACGCCGAAGCCTGGGTTGCCATGACAGTTTCTGAAACCGACGTTTCGGCTACGCTACCATATCCATCTTTGCCATGAATCGCCGAGTTGTCATCACCGGAATCGGAGCCGTCGCCCCCAATGGGATCGGCCGCGAAGCTTTTTGGGATTCCGTCAAGCATGGGCGCAGCGGCGTCAAGCGGATCGAGTCCTTCCCTACCCTGGACCTCAACGTCCGCGTGGCCGGCGAGATTCGCGGCTTCGACGAAGACGCCTGGATCGACCCCAAGTACCGCAAACACGTTGGCCGCTGCGTCGCCATTGGGCGGGCCGCCGCGGCGGAAGCGCTCCAGGACTCGGGCGTCGACCCCACCCAACTCTCCACCGCCGAGCTACAGCGCATCGGCGTGCTGGTCGGCTCCGGCGGCGGCAGCCAAGTCTTCACCGAAGAGCAGTACAAGCTCTACTACGAAGACCGCCTCAAGGAGGTCAGCGTCTACACGATCCCGACCTCCACCATCGGCGGCCTGGCCAGCGAGATCTCCATGGCGTTTGGTACGCGCGGCATGAGCCATTTGGTTTCAACCGGCTGCACTTCTTCGACCGACGCCATCTTTTACGCCTCCGAGCATGTGCGCTCGGGCCGCGTGGATATGGCCCTGGCGGGCGGCGTGGACGCGCCGCTGTCGTACCTGATTATGCGCGGCTTCGACCTGATGCGCATCATGACGCGCAACTGGAATGACGAGCCTGAGCGCGCCTCGCGGCCGTTCTCCAAGGACCGCTCGGGGTTTGTGATCGCCGAGGGCGGCTGGTTCTTCACACTGGAGGACTACGAGCGAGCGAAGGCGCGCGGCGCGAAGATCTACGGCGAGATCGCCGGCTACGGGTCGACGTGCGAGGCCTTCCACCGCGTGCGCCTGGAGGAGGGCGGCGAAGAGCCGGCCCGCGCCATGGCCACCGCCATCGAAGCCGCCGGCATTGACCGCGAGGCCATCGAGTACGTCAACCTGCACGGGACTTCGACGGAGCTTAACGACCGCGTGGAGACGCAGGCCGTGCGGCACTGCTTTGGCGATCACGCCGACAAGCTATGCGGCTCGGCGCTAAAATCGCTGATCGGCCACCCGCAGGGTGCTTCCGGCTCGGCCGGCATGGCCGCCACCTTGCTGGCGATGCGCGACGGCGTACTGCCGCCCACTATCAACATCGACGAAGCGGACCCGGAGTGCGATCTCGACTACATCCCCGACATCGGCCGCAAGGCTGACATCGAGTACGCTATCTGTAATTGCATCGGCTTCGGCAGCAAGAACTCCGCGATTGTGTTGCGGAACCTCGACATGGCCGGCCGGAGCTAGCCGAGCCCGCACTGCGGCCCTCGGACGAGGCTCCATGACTGAGCTCCCCGCCCCGCGGCGCATCATTGCGGTAGCGCTCGGCAGCTATGGCGACGTGCATCCGATCGTGGGCGTCTGCCGCGCGTTGCAGGCCCGCGGACACTCCATCGACTTCATCGCCAACCCGCTTTACGAGACCCTGGTCCGGGATGCGGGATTCTCGTTTCATCCCGTCGGCGAGGCGGAAGACTTTGTCAGCGTGACGCTGAACCCCAAGATGTTCCGCCTGCTCCACGGCGCGCGCGTCCTGGGCGAAGGGTTGATTCTGCCGTACATGCGGCCGATCTACCGGCTCATCGAGAAGCTGTGGAGCGAAGGCGCGACCGTCATCGCCCCGGCCACGGCTTTCGGCGCCCGGATCTCCCAGGAAAAGCTCGGCGTCCCGTTGGCGACTCTGGACTTGCAACCGGTGCTGTTCCGCAGCGAGCTCGAATCGCCGGGACTGCCGCTGGGGCCGTTGGACTCGATTCCGCCGTTGGCGCGTCTTGCGCGGCGCTGCATTTACTGGTCGGCCGACACGCTTTTCTTCGATCGGGTGATGTTGGGCCCGACGAACGCCTTTCGCTATGAGCTTGGACTGCCGCCCGTCCGGCGGCTGTTTCACCAATGGCTGCATTCGCCCGACCTGACGCTGGGGCTCTTTCCCGATTGGTTCGGCGAGCCCCAGCCGGACTGGCCGGCAAGCTCCTACGCGACGGGCTTTCCGTTGTTTGACGAGGCCGACCGTCGGGTCCTGCCTGAGGGCCTGGAGGAGTTTCTGGCGGCCGGCGATCCACCGATCGTTTTTACCCCCGGTACGGCCATGCGCCATGCGGCGGCATTCTTTCGGTCGTCGGTTGAGGCGGCGGAACGCCTGGGACGGCGGGCGATTCTGCTGTCGCATTTCCCCGAGCAGTTGCCTCATCGTTTGCCCGAGAGCGTGCGCTGCCATGACTACGTCCCGCTGAGCCGGGTCTTGCCCCGAGCGGCGGCGTTGGTCTACCACGGCGGCATCGGCACGGCTTCGCAGGCGCTGGCTGCGGGGACGCCGCATCTGGTGGTTCCGCACAGCTACGATCAGCCCGACAACGCCGCGCGCTTGGAACGCCTCGGCGTCGGCCTGACGCTGTTTCCGGCTTTCTACAACGCCCGCCGGGCGGCCGACCGCCTGGGACGGCTGATCGAATCTGAAAGCGTCCGGCGGGCCTGCCTGCAACTGAAAGACAAGATCGCCGAGCAGGACGCGCTGGGGGAGATCTGCCGACGGATCGAGAGCCTGCAGCCGGCGTCGCAGTCAAGCGGCTGACCTTCGCTACAATTCGGGTGTGTCTAGGACGCCACACCCCGGCGACGCGCCCCCTTGGCGCGGATCGGAGCTCTTTGAGCGCGCCGGCTGGCGCCAAACGCTGACGCCGGCCGAAGTCGGGGCGCTGGAGGCTGTCGGCCCGGCCGAAGCCCCGCTGCCCGCCCTGGCCAATGCGGCGCGACGGCTCTCGCACGAGCTCGAGCACGGAACCGGCGCGGTTCTGCTGCGGCGGCTGCCTGTAGAAAAGTGGACCCTGGAGCAAGCCGATCGAGCCTTCTGGGCGTTGGCGCTACAGCTTGGGACGCCGGTTTCTCAAAGTCCCGACGGCAAGCGGCTGTTTCCGGTCCGCGACGCCGGCTATGCTCCCGGCGATCCGCGGTTTCGAGGGCCGATGTCGAGCAAGCGCTTGAGCTTCCACACCGACCGCTGCGACGTAATCGCGTTTCTCTGTCTCCAACCGGCGCTGGAAGGCGGCGAGACGTTTGTCGTCAGCTCCGTCGCCCTCCGGGACGAGCTTGCCCGCCGCAACCCGGTCGCCTTGGATGTCCTGCAGCAGCCGTTTCCCTACCTGCGGCACACCGTGGACCACGGAAACGCACTGCCCTACGTCGAGCTGCCGGTCTTCTCCGAGCGAGACGGCCGCTTCGCCGCGCACTTCTTGCGGGTGCTGATTGACCGCGCCGACGCCGCACCCGAGGCGCCCAGCCTGACCGGCGCCCAGAGGTCCGCGTTGGACGCACTTGAAACGCTGGCCGAGGATCCGGCGTTCCACGTCTCGTTTCACATGGAAGCCGGCGACGTGCTGCTGCTCAACAACTGGACGACGTTCCACCGGCGCAGCGAGTTTATCGACGCCCCCGAGCCCGAGCGCAAGCGTCATCTGCTGCGGATCTGGCTGTCGATGCCGAACAGCCGTCCGATCGACACGCGTTTCGCCGACCATTTCGGCGCGACCGAAGCCGGGGGCTTGCGCGGCGGCATGCGCGCCATCGAGGCGTAGGCTCAAGCCCGCTCGAGGGCCCGGACCGCCTGAGTCAGCGATTGCTCGGCGGCTGCGTCGGCCCCGAAACGCGCCGCGCTGTAACTGCGCGTCGCCGCCACGGCGAGCTCGCGTAGCCGCTCATCGGGGATCGAGCCGGCGAACTCCTCGGCGGACTGCCAGGGCTGGCGCCGGAAGCCGCGCCGAGCCAGGGCCCGCAGCGCCAGCCCGTAGAAATAGCTCGACGCGGCCGGATCCACACGCCCCGCCACGAGCTTCCGGCGCATCCAGGCCCGCCAAATCCGCGGATAGGCGAGCACCAACGCCAACGCCGCCGCCAGCGCGCCCAGGGCGGTCAGCAACGCGCCATCCCAGCGAATCTGAGCCGGATCGGGCCAAGCGCCCGGGTCCCGCAGTCGCGCGAACGCCGCTTCGAGGCTTTCCCAGAAATCAACCGCCCCAAACAGCGCTTCCCGTGAGCTTTCCTGGAAGGCCATGGCGATCTCCACCTGCCGCCGCGTATCAAAGTCCACCACCCACTCCAGCCAGGCGGACTCGAAGGCGTCGATATACATCCACAGGCCGCTGGTCATCACCGCGCGGTCAAAAACGCCGGCCGGCGGCGTGGGGTCGAACTCGAGCCAGCCATAACCGGGAATGTAGGCCTCCACCCAGCTATGGGCGTCGCTGGAACGCAGCACCAGCATGTCAGTCAGCGGGTTGTTGACGCCGCCCGCAAAGCCGCTGACGATGCGCGAGGGGATGTCGAGCATACGCAGCATCAGCGCCATGGACGTGGCGAAGTACTCGCAGTGGCCCTCCTTGCGCTCAAACAGGAAGGAGGCCACCGGATCAGCCGTTCGCTGCGCCGGCAGGTCGAGGGTATAGCCGAACTGGGTCTTGAAATGCTCCTCCAGCCGTCGGGCCCTGGCCAGCGGAGAGCGTGCGCCGTCCACAATCTCGTAAGCCAGGGCCGGGATGCGCGGGTCGAGCGGCGGCAGGTCCAGATAGTCGCGCTCGAACTCCTTGCTGAAGAGCTCAATCACATCGCTGGAGCGCAGCAGGTCGCGATCAGGCAGCCAGGTGACGGCCTCATACCGGACGCCGCCACCGCGTGTTTCCGGCGCTTGGAAGACGTCCTGATCCGTCACGAGCAGGCTGGTAAAAATCCCGCTGATGCGCTCGGGCTGACCGGCCAGGAAGAGCGCGTCAGTCGCCAGCGGCTCCTGCGTCACGCGGTAATGCAGGCGGCGGCCTTGGTCGGCTCGGCGCTCATGGCCGACGCGGGCGTAGCCGGCGCCGCGCGAGCTCAGCTCTCGCAAACCCGACCCTGGCGCCGACCAGCGCAAGCCGTCAAAGCGGTAGAGCGCGACGCCGCGCCAGCGCAGGGACTCGATCTTCGAATCCTCCAGCGCCTGCACGCGCATCACCGGACGCGGGTCGGGATCAAGCGAGCCGGTCAGACCCAGGTTGACCTCGGAGGAAAAGCCGACGCGGTGGCGGTCGCCCAACCCGCTGCCGCCGGCAAACGGGCGGGGCAGTACGACGAACAGCGCCGCCGCCAGGACCAGAATCAGCGAGGCCAGGCCGCCGCCCCAGCCGATTAGCGTGCGGCGGATACGCGCCGGGGTCGCCGCCGTCACTACCCTGGCGCCCACGGTGTAGCCCCGGTGGAGCTGCCAAGCCGCCGCCGCGATGGACGCCGTCACCAGAAAAACTGCCAGCGACAGCAGGTAAGCCGGTCCGGCCGTGAAAACCGACGCCGTGAGGATCTCCAGGAAACCGAGCAGTCCCAGGTAGAGGAAATCCCGGGCCTTGTCCGCAATCAGCAGCTTGAGCGAGGCGAACAGGAACATCATCCTGACGGTAGCGGCCACGAAGTCGCCCGAAACCCACAGGATGTCCAGCGGATAGAACCCCACGAAGCCGACGGCCAGCGCCGAAGCGATCGGTCGGGGCAGCGTCGCCCGCATCACTCCGGTCACGATGGCGGCGCGGGCCAGCAGGGACGCGACGTGGATCAGCGCCGTGGGCGCGTCCAATCCGCCGTGCAGCCACACGGCCAGGAAGCCGTTGCCCAGCAACAGCAACAGCGAGACTTCAAACAACCGCCGGTAGGTGCGCTCCGCCGCCATGGCCGCCCGGCTTTATTGTCGCGCATGAGGCTGCGAGCGTAGGTCCGCCGCCAAGATTGCGCGAGGGCTCACGCAGGATGAAAGTAAGAAACGAGCCCTCGCGACCTCGACAACGGACCTACGCTCGCAGCCTCGCGGCGCTGAGTCGGCCTCTACTCAAAACAGCGACCGCTTCACGTCGATCCCCTCATCACAAAACACCCTTTTTGCCAGACACGCTAAACTGAGGGTTCACTAGGAGGATAATCGCTCAATGTATCCGGAATATTTCATCGCCCCCATGCGCGAAGAGCTCTCCCGTCATGGCATTACGGAAACCCGCACGGCTGCGGATGTCGACCGCGTTCTCGCGCCGGGCAGCGGCTCAGTGATGGTTGTCGTCAACTCGGTCTGCGGCTGCGCGGCCGGCAAGGCGCGGCCCGGGATTGTCCAGTCGCTGCAACACTCCGTCAAGCCCGACACGGTGGCCACGGTGTTCGCCGGCGGCGACGTGGAAGCGACCGCCCGCCTGCGCGAGATCCTGTCGGATTACCCGCCTTCATCGCCGTCCGTCGCGTTGTTCCAGGACGGCAAGCCGGTCTGGTACATGCCACGCAGCTCGATTGAGGCCTCCGACGCGCTCACGATCGCGGAGAACCTCAAGCGCGCCTACGAGCAGCACTGCGGTTCGACCCAAAGCGCCTGACTCGCAACCTTCACCAGCCGAGCGTCGCGGGTCCGCCCTTGAAGGGACCCACGACGTCGGCGGTGATCCACCCTCCGTAGAAATCGCCTTCCTGCGCGGCAACGCGTTCGTCCCCCACAAAGCACGCCGAAACCCGACTCGGATAGAACGCCACGGCTCCGGTCAGTTCTTCGTATCCCTGCGAAGGGTTCTCGTAGCACCAAGCGGCACGCTGCGCCTCGGCCCCCTCCAGAACCACGTCGAGGTAGCAGGCAAAGCCCTTGTACTCACACCACGACCTCCCGGTCGCGGGGGCCAACGCCCCTTCCGCCACGTCTTCGGCGGGGAAATAGTACGTCGGCGGGTGGCTGGTTTCCAGCACGCGCAGGCCGCGGCCAGTCTCAGCCACGACCACGCCGTTCAACTCCACGCGCAGTCGCGCGCGAACCGCCTCCACGCGTGGCGGGCGCGGATAGTCCCAAACCCACTCCTGCCCAGGCATGAGCCGGGGCCGCTCCGGTGTTCCATAAAACATGAACAATATCTTGACACACGTTCAACCACGTCCTACCTTAAGGCTGGACTCCCGGTCCGAATCGACAGCAGGAAACGGAGGCTAGAAACAGCATGGATCAACACAATCAAGACACGGCGACGTGGCCCCAGCTCGCGGAGGGCCTGTACAGCTTTCTCACCGGCCGCGGAGCGACCATAGAGTATTCCTTCGACAACATGGAGGTTCAGGTGCCGCGCGACACAGCCGAAGATTCGCCGCGCGCCCGCTGGCACGTCAACGGCACGATGCGCATTCGCACCTACGAAGGCGACAAGAGCGCCTGACGATGGGCTTTCAATTTGACGGCGTCCTCCGTCTCCGAGCCCACGGCTCGGAGGCGGTGGTTCGCGGGGACGGAGACTGCCTCTACATCACAGGGTCGCTTTCCTCGTTGCGCGGCGCGGGCCCCACGCCGTCCCTGGGGCCGCTGGCGCGGCTGGCCGACCGCTTGGGCGTGACCGTTTGTGTGGACATGGCCGCGGGCTTTGAGCTCCGGCTGGGGCGTCGCGCGAAGCGAGGCGTCTTGTCCGGGTTTCTTGGCGGGCCGGCGTCAGTCGGCCGAACGGGCGCTTTGCGATGAAAGGTCTCAAACGCCGGCTGCCGACCAGGGAGTGCGCCGCCTGCGGCAGGCCTTTCCAATGGCGCAAGAAGTGGGCTGCCTGTTGGGACCAAGTTCGCTATTGCAGCGAGCGCTGCCGGAACCGCCGCCGTCCGCTATGATGGCGAGCGCATGTTCCGCCTGCCGCTCGCTCTCTTCTTCTTCAGCGCCCTCGCGGTCGCGCAGCCCAACGTCGTCATCATTTTCACCGACGATCAAGGCTACGGCGACGTGGGAGTCTACGGCGCGCGGGGATACAAGACGCCGCACCTGGACCGCATGGCCGCCGAGGGGGTCCGCTTCACGGATTTCTACGTGCCGGCGCCGGTCTGCACGCCTTCGCGCGCGGCATTGATGACCGGCAGCTACCCGATGCGCGTCGGCCTCGGCAACCGGGTGCTGTTTCCGTACTCTCAACACGGCCTCAACCCCGAGGAGGTCACGTTGGCGGAGGTGCTGAAGGGCGTGGGGTATCGCACCAAGGCGATCGGCAAATGGCACTTGGGTCACCAGCCGAAGTTCCTGCCGACGCGACAAGGCTTCGACGAGTACTTCGGCATCCCCTACTCCAACGACATGGGCAGCCACCACTACCGCGCCCAAGGCTTCGTTGCGCCGCCGTTGCCGATCCTGCGGGACGAGCAGCTCGTCGACCAGCACCCCAGCCAGGCGCTGCTGACCAAGCGCTGGACGGCGTCCGCGGTCGAGTTCATCGAGCGCTCAGCCGGCGCGCCGTTTTTTCTGTACTTGGCGCACAGCATGCCGCACCTGCCGATTGACGCCTCGTCCGACTTCAAGGGTTCGAGCGAGCACGGGTTGTATGGCGATGTCATCGAAGAGATCGACTGGTCGGTCGGCGAGATCCTGGCGGCGCTGGAACGCAGCGGCGTGGGCGACGACACGCTGGTCGTCTTCACCTCCGACAACGGCCCCGTCGTGCGCGATGAGGCGGCGCTGGGCCACCGTTCCGGCTCGGCCGGTCCGCTGCGGGGCATGAAGAACACCACCTGGGAAGGCGGCATGCGGGTGCCCGGCATCATGCGCTGGAAAGCCAAGATTCCGCCCGGGACCGTTTGCGGCGAGCTGGCCACGACGATGGACCTGCTGCCCACCATCGCAGCCATCACCGGCGCCAAAGCCCCGGCGGACCGCATTCTCGATGGAAAGGACATTCGGCCCTTACTGTTCGCCGAGCGCGGCGCGAAGTCGCCGCATGAAGCCTTCTACTACTACCGCGACGAACGCCTCCAGGCTGTCCGCAGCGGGCGCTGGAAGCTGCACACCCACCGTCCCGAGTGGGAAAGCGCCGACCATCCGCCGCTGCTGTTCGACCTGCAAAGCGATATCGGCGAGACGACCGACGTGGCCGACAAGAACCCGGAGGTCGTGGCTCGGCTGCAAATGATGGCTGACAAGGCGCGGGCGGATTTGGGCGACGCGGTGCAAGGCAAGCGCGGCGCGAACGTCAGGCCGCCGGGTCGGTTGTAGGGATCGGCCTACCAGTTCGTAATCGAGCCGTCCGGCCGCGAATAGAGCGGGATCGGCCGCGATTGCTCCGTCACTTCCAGGATCAGCTCGGCCCGCGAGGGGTCGAACACCGCGCCCAGGCCCGGCTTATTCACCGGGTAGAGCTTGCCCGCGCGGAAGTCATAGACCTCCGGCAGGTGTGGCGCTTCCAACTTGCCCAGGCCGCGCATCTCCATGATGTGCGGCCCCGAAGAAGCCGCCAGGCAGTGTACCAGCGCGGCCTCGGCCAGCGGACCGGTAAAGTGCGGGGCCAGCCCGACGTAGTGCGTCTCGCAGATCGCCGCCAGCTTCATAAACTCCGTGATGCCGCCG
>CAYOPA010000180.1:3672-9998 GCA_964405625.1 uncultured Bryobacterales bacterium | reverse complement strand
GAGGGGCGCGCGGACGGCCCTTGAGGTACTCGAAGGTCGTCTCGTCGGGCGCTACCATGCCCGCGCGCGCGCCGGCTTCAATCGACATATTGCACAGCGTCATCCGGCCTTCCATGGAAAGATTGCGGATCGCTTCGCCCGTGTATTCCAGCACGTAGCCGGTGCCGCCGCCCACGCCAATCTGCGCGATCAGCCCCAGGATCAGGTCCTTGGCGCCGACGCCCGCGGGCGCTTTGCCCACAAAGCGCACTTCGGCGGTCTTGGGCTTGTTCTGCAACAGGCACTGTGTGGCCAGCACGTGCTCCACCTCGGTGGTGCCGATGCCAAAGGCCAACGCTCCAAAGGCGCCGTGCGTGGAGGTGTGGCTGTCGCCGCAGACCACCGTGAACCCCGGCTGGGTCAAGCCGAGCTCAGGTCCGATGACGTGTACGATGCCCTGGTCGGCGCCGCCCATGTCGGCCAACGGTACGCCAAACTCCTTGCAGTTGATCCGGAGCTGCTCCACCTGCTTCCGGGCAATCGGGTCCTCGATAATCTTCAGGCGATTGTCGGTGGTCGGGATGGAATGGTCCATCGTCGCCTGGGTGTGGTCGGGCCGCCGGACCTTCAGGCCGCGGTCGCGCAAACCCTGAAAAGCTTGCGGGGAGGTGACCTCGTGGACAAGGTGCAGATCGATATACAGCACGGCCGGGGAACCGGCCTCATGGGCGACGACGTGATCGTCCCAGATCTTCTCAAACAGCGTTTTGGGTTGGCTCACGGAAAGTTAACCTCGAATCCGCTAGCATAGCGAGCCGGAGACCCATAAGACAAATTGATAATTCTTTGTAGTTTTATAACTTGAGCTCGAAGAGCGAAGCCCGCGCGCCAAGCTTGTGGTAACGCTGCTGGTCGACCGTCAGCAATCGCGCGCCGGGGAGCGACTCGGCGGCCGCCAGTGCGAGCGCGTCGACCAGCCCGCCGGGTTCGCGCGGCCCGGCCAGCGCCCGCGCCGCGCGGTCCAGGTCGGCCGGCGAAGGCTCCCGCAGCGCGAAGAAGCCATTGCGGATGGCGGCGAGCAGGTCTTCGGAGGCGGCCGGTTCCAGGTAGAGGCTCAGCAGCAGGTCCACGCGGCCCAGCGCCGGAGTGGGAATCAGGATCGGCTTGCGAGCCTCGCGGACGGCGGCTCGGACGGCCGGATGGCGCCGGTCGTCGGCGTCGAAGAGGGCGTAGAGCGCCCCGGCGTCGATGACGAGTTGCGGTCTCATCGCTTGCGTTCCGCGACCGCCTCGGAGAGGTAGTCTTCCAACCGCTCGGAGATGTCCGAGCGGCCGGAGCGATAGCCGCCCACACCCGCGGGCAGCGGCGGGTCGGCGCGCACCCGGGACTGTTCCAGATAGCGCTCCAGGGCTTCGCGAATCAACGCCGCGGCGGTGCGGCCGTCGGCCTCGGCCAAGCGGCGCAGCCCGTGCGCCACGGACTCGGGCAGGTACACCGTGGTCTTTACCATACGTCGCGTATGGTAGCAGGGCTGAGCCGGCGGTTCCGTTAGGCGGCGCTGTCTCGGACTTGGCGCATCTCCTCTTCGATCTCTTCGATCTCGCTCCGCGCGTGCAGGGACAGATAGACCCAGAACAGCACGATGCAAGCCAGCGAGACCAGCGCAATCCCCATGATGAGGAATTGGGTGCCGGAAGTGGTCGCCAGTGCGGCGGACGCCTTCGTCGCCGTCACGACCGACCAGTCAATCTTGCGGTGCTCGCCGGAAAGCCCGGTATCGGCATAGCCGATGATCCAGTCGCCTTCGCCGGGGAAGGAGGCGCGCAGATAGCCCGAGCCATGTCCCCGGGCCTTGGCCCCGTAGTCCTTCACGGCGGCGTACTCCAACGACTGCGCGCGGTCGGCCAGGCTCGCGCCGTTCGAGCTGGCGATCACCAACCCGGACTCCTTCACGATCTGCGCGCGCCCGGAGGGTCCCATGTCGATGTTGCGGACCAGCGGAAACAGAGCCGAGACATCCACCAGCGCGTCCAAAGTTCCGGTCAGTGTGTTGGAGTCGTCCACCACCGGAACGCCCACGCCGATGTAGTAGTGCTTGGAGGCGTCGTCGTACAGAACATCGGTGAGGCTGATTGCGCCGCGGCCGGTAACAAAGATGTTCTGCCAGTACTCCTCGTCGGCCTGGTAGTAGTCGAGTGTCTTGTGGCTGGCCGCCACGGTCCCTCCCTGCCGGTCGGTCACGGTGATTCGCAGGAAGCTGGGATCGATGAAGAGCTTGTTGCGCAGGGACTCCGAGGCCGCGTTGGTCATCACGCTGCTGACCAAGTCCGCGCCGGCGGGAGTAACCCAAAGCTCGTCCTTGCGAGCGAGCTCCCGCTCGACCTCCGCCGCCGGCATCCGCTGATACTTGTCGTTCGACTGGTTTACGGCTGTCTGGACCGCTGTATCCGAAGCCATCAGGGCGGCCTCGATCACCTTGGTCGAAATCCGCTCGCGAACGAGGGTGGCGATGCCCTCGGCCCGAATTTGCAGCCGCTCTCCGGCCGATTCCTCGGCGGCGTTGCCGGCGCGCGTCGCGGTGTAGAGCGCGATCAAGCTCACCGGCGCCACCGTCACCAGCAACCCCAGCAACAACTTGCGTCCGGATATCCGAACCTCGAAAACACTCTCTGCCATGGTCCACACCTCCTGGTCAGGGGCCCGCCCATAGAATACGCCCTCGATCGCGTAAAGGCCAGTGATTTAAGGATTCGTCGGCGACTTCAACGGCCAAATCGGGTGCTCGGTGCGCGCCGAGACCAGAATTGCTTCGAACTTGGCCACGATCTCCGGGTTCTCGGCTGCCACGTCGCGCTCCTCGCCCAGGTCCCGCGCCAGGTTGAAGAGCTCCAGCGGCAGGTTCGGGGCCAGGCGGACGCCCTTCCAGTCGCCCTGCCGCACCGCCTGCTTGGACGCCGCGCCTTCAAGGAACTCCCAGTAGAGGCGCTCGTGCTGCTCTTGCCGCGCCTTGTCTCCCCGCAAAGCGCGGACCATCGAGATGCCGTCCAAACTCTCCCGCGTGGGTCCGCCGGCGAGCTCGACGAACGTGGGGTAGAAATCCCAGAACGCGCCGACGTGCGCCGATGTCTCTCCGGCGGGCCAGCGCGCAATCAGCGGCACGCGAATGCCGCCTTCGTAGAGGTCGCGCTTGACGCCCCTTAGCGGACCGCTGGAGTTGTTGAAGTGCGGGTCGTTGCCGCCTTCCTTGTGGGGGCCGTTGTCAGAGGTGAACAGCACCAACGTGTTGTCGGCGATGCCCTTCTCGTCGAGAAGATCGAGCAGCCGGCCGATGTCGGCGTCCAGCAACGTGATCACCGCTGCGTGCTCTTTCTGCCGCTCCGGCCAGTCGAGGTCGGCGTAGCGGCCGAGGCTGGGGACCTCCATGCCGTCCTGCTTTCCATCGTTGTTGGCGTGGGGGATGGTCTCATTTCTCCACATTTCCATCCCCTCTTTCCCGTCCCCGAGGGCCAGTCGCCAACGGCATGCCAACGGCGCAACGGATGGTAGGCTAGGTTGTTGGGGTGGACCGTCGTAGGCCCGTGAAAGCATTGGTGGCGTCGAGTGCATGACCAGCCTTCCGTAGTGTCAGACAATCTCGATCCCGAAGACGCGCAGCTGATGGCGACCGCAACGGCGCTTCTCAACCAGCGCCGCTTCGATGACGCACGGAAACTCCTTAGAGACCGCATCGCGCAGGGGCTCGCCCTTGAGGTCTCTGCAGGCCGCATGCTCCTTGCGGAAATCGGTGGGCTGCTCATAGACATAGGCTCGGAAGGAAGAATTGAGGAGGCAGTCAAGGAGGGCCTAGCGATTCTGCGGGATAACCGGCCTCTCCTTAAGGGGTTTCTGACGCGCGCAAGCCTTGAGTACAATCTCGGGAATGCGAAGATCGCACTTGCGGAACTGCGACCCCCCGGCCCCTTCGTTGTGCCGGGGCTTGCGGATCACGAGCTGCTGCTTGCGGCGAAAAATCATTACTGGGTCGCGCGAAAAGCTCACGACGGCGACGACGACTTTGGAAAGCAACTCGGCACGAATCTTGGTAATGCACTGCGCAAAAGCGGACGCATCACCGAAGCACTCACTGCCTACGACGACATTATCGCCGCTGATCCTCAATTCACCATGGCTCACTTCCACCGCGGCCTTGCCCTACTGGTGCTGGAACAGCATAGCGGTACACAGACGATAACGCTGTTGCGACAAGTGGCAAGCGAGTACGCGTTTACCGCCGGCTCGCCTGACGTACCGCCGGACATTCGTGAGACTGCGGCCAAGTTACTCGATCACACGCTCCAGCGCCTCAATGCGCTTGGGTACGATCCTTCGGAAGCTGAGCACGAAACGCGAGAAACACAGGTAGAAGCCAACCAACATTCCGCCTACCGGCAGTTCGTCATCCGGCAGCACCTTGGGCTTTCCGAGCACAGCTTGTACTGTCATTGTGTAGGCGCGCGACGTGATGACCTAATGATCGCTACTACCAGCACGCCTCTTACGGGCGAGGGTGTGCCGCGTCTGGAACTGATTCTCAACCGTCTGAAAGCGGAATTCGGGACGGCGCGACTCCTTTACTACCAAGCAGCCACAGAACAATCTTGGGACCTCTACGAACACGAGATCACCTATGCTGAACTCTTCGAAGGCGAGCAAGTTAGCATGCGAACGGAGCTTCTGCGCACCAGCTTTCGCCTCTGCCTTGGAATACTGGACAAGATCGCCTTGGGCATCTGTGAGTTATTCGACGTTGCCGACGAAGACGAACACCTCTACTTTGAACGGTTTTGGCGGCCGCAAACGTCGAAGGGCAGAGCCAGGACCAGATGGAACACGCTGAGCGCCAGAAGCAATAACTCCGGGCTTGTCGCGCTGTACTCGCAAGCGACCGACTTGCAGAGCGATGGGGAATGGGCCCTTTTTAAGGCTTGGCGCAACGATCTCGAACACCGATTTCTGATCCTAACGACCCAAGGAACGCCTCCGGACCTGTGGAAGGCTCGTCAAGGCACCTTCAACACCCGCTGCGTCACCCTCCCAGAATTCACGGATAAAACGCTGCGCTTGCTCCAGTTCACGCGCTCTGCGATCTTCAACTTCACGTACTGCGCCCGTCAAGAGACAAGAGCACACCGAAACGGCCAGGCCATCACAACTACGATTCAGCATAAGTACCCTGAGCCAAGACCAAACCGTCCAAGCAGTAGGGAAACGAACTAATTGCGGAGACCAACGGTTGCGCAAGCGCTTACAGAGCCTGTTTCCCGCGACTGCGGGGCGACCGGTTCCGTCCGGGTCGTCTGCCATCCGGAAGTGCTTTTACTTTGACGGATTGGGGGGCAGGTTACGGGAAGGATGTCGTCGATACGCGACGGCGCGACTCGGCTGGAGGCAGGTGCCACCTTGCCCTGCCTTGGCGGGGTTGAGAGGGCGGATGGAGGGCGGGTGCCTGGATAGTGCTGGTTTCGGGGCTCAACTGGGTTTGGGCGGCCTGCCGGCCGCCCCTACGGGCGATGCCGGGTTTTGGGCGACCGCCCGTGCGGTCGCAGCGCGTGTAGGGGGCCTCTGAGCGGGAGAGAGCCGCCGCAACTACGGTACAATCGCGTTCCGTATGCCGCATGATCCCGTCAATCGCCGCCAGTTCCTCGCCGCTTCCGCCGGAACCTCCATGGCTCCGCTGCTGATGAACCCGCAGACTGGCCGCCCCTACCGCTCCGTCATGTGTCTGATCGCCGACGACCAGTCCGCCATCGCCGGCTGCTATGGCGACCCGGTCGTCCAGACGCCGAACATGGATCGCATCGCGCGCGACGGCACGCGCTTTACCAACGCCCGCGCGACGACGCCTTCGTGCAGCGCCAGCCGTTCGGTGATCCTGACCGGCCTGCAAAACCACGCCAACGGGCAGTTCGGCCACCAGCACATGCCGGCCAACTTCCACACCTACGAGCAGGTGCAGTCGTTGCCGCGCATCCTCAAGAGCCACGGATTCATGACCGGCGTCGTCGGCAAGCTGCACGTCCAGCCCGAAAGCGTCTACCCGTGGGACTTCAACGAGCCCGCCAATTTTGGCAACCGCGACGTTTGGGACATGGGCCAGAAGGTGCGCGACTTCCTCAAGCAGGCTGACGGCAAGCCGTTCTACCTGCACGTGGGCTTTTCCGACCCGCATCGCGCCGGCGGCCCCGGCGGCTTTGCCAACCACCGCGACTACCCCAACGTGAAGGCTCGCGAGTACTCGCCCAATGACGTCCGGCTGCCGGACTTTCTGCCCGATACACCGGAGGCCCGCGCTGAGATGGCGCAGTACT
>CAYOPA010000180.1:0-3662 GCA_964405625.1 uncultured Bryobacterales bacterium | reverse complement strand
GGCTACGGCTTTTGCCTGGACGCCCTGGAGGAGGCCGGACGCATGAACGACACGCTGGTGCTCTGCTTCTCCGACCACGGCATGCCGTTCCCCGGCGCCAAGGGCTCGCCGTATGAGACCGGCCTGCACCTGCCGCTGACGGCGATGGGGCCGGGCTTGCCCAAGGGGCAGGTTTCGGACGCCTTCGTCAGCCTGACCGACATCACGCCGACCGTGCTGGACTGGTGCGGCGCCAAAGCGCCCGACGGCTACCAGTTCCACGGCAAGTCCTTCGTGCCGGAGCTCAACGGCGCAAGCTCGGGCGACCGCGACGAGCATTACTACTCGCACACCTTCCACGAGATCGTGAACTTCTTCCCGTGGCGCGGCGTTCGGACCCGCCAGTACAAGTACACGAAGTTCCTGTTCCCCGAGCTGGAGATGCCCTTGCCCAGCGACCTGTGGAGCTCGCCCACCTGGAACGGCGTGCGCGTGAGGAAGTTGCCGACATCCGGGGCTCGGCCGGTGTCGGGGATGATGCGGCATGCTCCCGAGGAGCTCTTTGACATGGAAGCCGACCCGATGGAGACGAAGAATCTGGCCGGTTCGGCCGAGCACCAGGCGATCCTCGCCGAGTTGCGGGGGAAGGTCCGCAAGTTCCGCCAGGAAACGAGAGACGTCTGGCTGGGCTACTTCGACCGCATTGAGCGTGCGCCGGAGCCGTTGACCAGATGAACCGCCGCCAATTTCTCTCGGTCTCGGCCGGGGCCGCGCTGGCCGCCTGCTCCCAAGGCCCGACGCCGGTGGCTGAGACCGAGCGGCCGCCCAACATCGTCTGGGTGATGGCCGACGATCTGGGCTGGGCGCACTTGGGCTCCTACGGCCAGAAGGAGATCAAAACGCCGCGGCTGGACGCGCTTGCAACCCAGAGCCTGCGGTTTACCTCCGCCTATGCCGGCTGCACGGTCTGCGCGCCGTCGCGCAGCGCGCTGATGACGGGACTGCACACGGGCCACACGCCGGTACGCGGAAACTCCGGCGGGACGCCGCTGCCGGCCGACACGCTGACGGTCGCCAAGGCGCTCCAGCAGGCGGGATACGCAACAGGCTGCTTTGGCAAATGGGGCCTGGGAGGCGCCGGGACCGAGGGCGTCCCCAACAAGATGGGCTTCGACGAGTATCTGGGGCCGCTCCACCAGATCCACGCTCAGTACTACTACCCCGAATACTTGTGGCGCAACGAGGAGCGGCTGGAACTGCCCGGCAACCGCGACGGCGGCAAAGGCCAGTATGCGCCGGACGTGATGTTCGACGAGGCGGTGAAGTTCATCGAGAACCACCGGGACGAGCCGTTCTTCCTGTACGCGCCCGCAATTGCGCCGCACCACGAGTTCCAGGTCCCCGAAGAGGATTTTCGGCCCTACGCCGAGCGCGGCTACGAAGAGCAGCCGTTCATCCGCGAGGACCGCGGCTTTGAGATCCAACATCAGCCGGCGGCGGCCTTTGCCGGCATGGTGACCAGACTGGACCGGCAGGTTGGTCAACTGCTGGACAAGCTCGACGAGCTCGGCTTGTCCGACAACACCGTGTTCATCTTCACCAGCGACAATGGGCCGGTGGATTTCGCCCCGATTGACAAGGCTTTTCAGGGCAACGGGCCGTTTCGGGGTCACAAGACGGACCTGTACGAAGGCGGCGTCCGTGTGCCCATGCTGGTGCGTTGGCCGGGCCGCGTGGAGCCGGGCGTGTCGGATTTTCCGTGGGCGTTCTGGGACTTTTTCCCGACCGCGCTGGAGATCGCCGGGGCGCCGGCGCCGGCGGGGCTGGACGGGCAATCGATCGTACCGACACTGCTGGGCGAGGAGCAGGAGCCGCCAGCCTTCCTTTATTGGGAGACCGGGCCGAAGCGGGCGGTGCGGCTGGGCAAGTGGAAGGTTGTACGTCCGGGGGCGGAGGCGCCGCTGGAGCTATATGACCTAGACACCGACATCGGCGAGACGAAGGATATTGCCGCCGAGCAGCCGGAAGTGGTCGCCGGGGCCGCCAAGATCATCGCGGCGCAGCACACCGAACCGCCGGAGCTGGTCGAGCCGGGCTGGCCGGAGTAGCGCGCGGCAAGGCCGTGCTGGTCGGCCAGGAATGTGCGACCCACTGGAAGCCTTACAATCGAATGGCGATGCCCTTCGGCAATCAAGCCAAGAAGCTCGGACCGGAGGCGCTCTACGAATACGCCGTCTCCTCGCTCGGCCGCCGCTCGCTCACCGAAGCCGAACTGCGCCGCAAGCTCCAGCGCCGCGCCGCCAAGCCCGCTGACATCGACGAAGCGCTGGCTCGGGTCCGTGCGCTCGGCTATCTCGACGACTCCCGCGTCGCCGAGTCGCACGCCAACTTTCGCAAGGAGTTCGACGCCCTCGGCAGCCGGCGTGTTTTCAGCGAGCTGCGCCGTCGCGGCGTGGACTCCGCCACCGCCCAGCGCACCATCGCCGAAACCTACGGCGAGGTCGACGAGGGCGAGCAGCTTCGGCGCTACATGGAACGCAAGATGGCCCGGCGGCTGGAGCAGCCGATCGACGACCCCAAGGAGGTCGCCCGCTTGACCCGCACCCTGCTGAGGGCGGGTTTTTCCTCTGGTAAGATCGTGGAAGCGCTGCAAAAGGTCGCCGCCGATCCCGGCTGGCTCGACGGGGTCGAAGACCCCGAGCCGCTCGACCCCGACAGCCCCTAAGCTCAGCCCTAGCCCGAGGCCCATCTGTTGACAGGCAACGAGATCCGCGAAAAGTTCCTTCGTTATTTCGAGTCCAAGGGACATCGCGCCGTGTCGAGCTCATCGCTCGTCCCGGCCAACGACCCCACGCTGCTATTTGCCAATGCCGGCATGAACCAGTTCAAGGACGTCTTCCTCGGCGAGGAGAAGCGCGACTACAGCCGCGCGGTGACCTCGCAGAAGTGCGTCCGCGCCGGCGGCAAGCACAACGACCTGGAAAACGTCGGACGCACCCGCCGCCACCACACCTTCTTTGAGATGCTGGGGAATTTTTCCTTTGGCGACTACTTCAAGAAGGAGGCCATCGAGTACGCCTGGGAGCTGATCACCGTGGTCTACGGCCTGCCCAAGGAGCGGCTCTACGTCACCGTTTTTGAGGATGACGACGAGGCCGAGGAGCTGTGGGCGACCCATACCGACGTGGGCCGTGACCGCATCTTCCGTTGCGGCGCCAAGGACAATTTCTGGCAGATGGGCGACACCGGCCCGTGCGGCCCCTGCTCGGAGATCTTCTACGACTTCGGCTCCGGCGGCCTGGAGCCGGGCGAGCCCGACGAGCCGTTCCCCAGCGACGTGTCGCGCTACGTCGAGATCTGGAACCTGGTCTTCATGCAGTTTGACCGCGACGCCGCGGGCAAGCTGACGCCGCTGCCGAAGCCATCCATCGACACCGGCATGGGCCTGGAGCGCGTGGCCGCCGTTCTGCAAGGCAAGATCAGCAACTTTGAGTGCGACCTGCTGCGCCCGATCATCGACGAAGCCGGTAAGACGCTCGGCTTCCGCTACGGCGACGACCCGAAAATCGACACTACGCTGCGCATCATCGCCGATCACGCCCGCGCGGCCGAGTTTTTGATCCACGACGGCGTGGTGCCCGCCAACGAAGGCCGCGGCTACGTGTTGCGCAAGATCATGCGCC
>CAYOPA010000179.1:221-10056 GCA_964405625.1 uncultured Bryobacterales bacterium | reverse complement strand
CGGCGCAGGCCCGAATAGCCCTTAAATACGATCCGTGTCTTCCCTTTGTGGACCTTGGTGTAGTACTGGCCTCCCTCAATTTCGAAGCCAAAGTCCTGGATCACTCTGACGAGTGTTCGCGTGTCATTGAGCGAACCGCTGATGCCGGCCAACTTTTTGTAGTTTTCAAGCTGGTCCATGCCGATGACCCAGATCGCAAACTCCTCGGTCGTCTCTTCGAGCGGGGCCTCACAAACGCCCGGCTGCTCGGGGAACACATAGTCGGCCATGCAGGCAATCGCGGCCTCGTCATACCTGCCGACGGGGCCGGGTGTGTCGCCGATCAGCGCGCAATAGCCGGGATCCCCTTGGTCCCGAATGCCTGTTGGACCGGGGCTTTCAGCGGGACAGAACGGCGAGTACGGATCGCTGCGTTCAGGGCCTGGAGTGCGGTAGGGCGCCATGATGTCAAATTGCTAGAGGCTGCGAGTCGAGACGCCGCAAAGGCGCCGCCCGGCGCCTGGATTTCAGCGATCCCGCCCCACGCAGTGTAGTCGAGCTTGCGCTGGCGCGCAACAGACGATCGCCCCGTCTGTCGACGGGCGGATGCGCTCAACTGGAATGCTGCAGCCGGTCCGCCAGCTTCCCCGCCATCTCAGCCGACGCCGTCGCCACGAAAATCGTGTCGTCCCCGGCCACCGTGCCCAGAATCTCCGGCCAGCCGGAGCGGTCCAGCGCCAGCGCCACGGGTCCCGCGCCGCCGGGGTGGGTCTTCAGCACAAGCAGGTTCTGGGCCGGGACGGCCTCCAGCAGGAATTCACGCAAGACCCGTTGCAGGTGCTCCGCCGGGGGCGGCGGGGCGGGCTGGGAGACGTCCTGGTAGCCCTCCGGCGTTTTGACCACCCGCAGCTCGCGCAGGTCGCGCGACAGCGTCACTTGGCTGACCGCCACGCCCTGCGCCGCCAGCGCGCCGCCGAGCTCTTCCTGCGTGCGCAGTCCCCCCCGACGGACCACCTTCAGCAGCAAAGACTGGCGCTGGGCCTTCGTCATCGCTCTAGCCGCATCTCCTCCAGGCGGCTCGCGGCCCGTTCCAGCGCGGCCGCCACGCTCGCCGGAGCCGTGCCGCCCGGCGGGGTGTGGTTCTCGAGAGCCCGGCGGACCTGCAACAGCTCCGCCGCCTCGGCGTCAAACTCCGGCGCAATCGCCTTCAGCTCGTCCAAGGTCCAATCCTGCGGCTTCTTGCCCTGCTTGACGCTCGCCAGCACCAGCCCGCCGGCCACTTGGTGCGCCCGGTGGAACGGCACGCCGCGCCGCGCCAGAAACTCCGCCAGCGCCGTCGCCTGCGTCCAGGAATCCTGCGCCGCCCGCTCCATCGCCTCCGGCCGGATTTTTGTCGTCCGAACCGCCAGCTCCAGCACCTCCAGCGATCCGCCCAAGTGGTCGGCGGCGTGGAAGACCGGCTGCTTGTCTTCCTGCAAATCGCGGTTGTAGGCCAGCGGCAGGCCCTTGATCGTCACCATCAGCGCGTGCAGCGAACCGATCACGGGCCCCGTCTTGCCGCGGATCAGCTCCAGGGCGTCCGGGTTGCGCTTTTGCGGCATCAGGCTGGAGCCGGTCGTCACCTCGTCGCCGGGCTCCATGAAGCCGAACTCCTCGCTGGTGTAGAGAATCCAGTCCTCGGCCAGCCGCGAAATGTGCAGCATGGTCGTCGAGGCCGCGTACAGGAAGTCGAGCGCGAAGTCGCGGTCCGATACCACGTCCAGGCTGTTGCGCGAAATCTTGGAAAAGCCCAACTCGCGCGCGATCGCCTCGCGGTCATGCGGAAAGCCCGAGCCCGCCAGCGCGCCGGAGCCGTAGGGCAACACGTCGGCGCGGTCGTGGGCCTGCTCCAGCCGCTCCCAGTCCCGCGCGAACATCTCAAAATAGGCCAGGCAGTAGTGCGACCACAGCACGGCCTGCGCTCGGCGCAGGTGCGTATAGCCGGGCAGGATGGCGTCCGGCTCGCGGCGGGCGAAATCGAGCAGGGCGTCCATTACGCCCGCCAGACGCCGCTGATTGGCGCGAATCTTCCGCTTGACCCACCAACGAAAATCCGTCGCCACCTGCTCGTTGCGCGAGCGGCCGGTGTGGATTTTCGCCGCCACGTCGCCGGCCTCTTCCTCCAGCTTGCGGATGACGAAGGTATGGATGTCCTCGTCGGTCGCGCCGTCCAGGTACGAGGGGTCCTCGGCGGCGGCCAACATGCGGTCAAACGCCTGGTGGACGCACTCGCGCTCCTCGGCCGTGTAGATGCCGACGCGCTCCAGCGCCGACGCCCAGGCCTTGGAGCCGACGATATCGGCCTCCAGCAGGCGCCGGTCGAAACTCAAGGATTCGGAAAAATCCTCAAACAGCTTCGCCGGGCCTGATTCGAAACGTCCGCCCCAGAGCTTCACTTCGCAACCTTTTTCTGGCGGGCGGCGGCGGCCACGCGGATCGGCAGGCCGATGAGGTTGATGAACCCGGCGGCGTCCTTCTGGTCGTAATCAGCGCCCATGGTGAAGCTGGCGATCGACTCGGAGTAGAGCGAGTAAGGCGACGTGCGGCTCATCACGTCCACCCGGCCCTGGTGCAGACGCACGACGACCTCGCCGGTGACGTACTCCTGCGTCTTGTCAACGAAGGCGTCAAGCGCCTCGCGCAGCGGCGTGAACCACTTGCCGTCGTAGACCAGCTCGGCGTAGTCCAGCGCCAGCTTCTGCTTAAAGTGCAGCGTGGCGCGGTCCAGGCAGAGCGCTTCCATCTCGCCGTGGGCGAACATCAGGATGGCGCCGCCGGGCGTTTCGTAGGCGCCGCGGGACTTCATGCCCACGAAGCGGTTCTCCACCAGATCAATCCGGCCGACGCCGTGCTTGCCGCCGATCTCGTTGAGCTTTTCGACGATCGTCGCCGGGGAGAGTTTTTCGCCGTTCACCGAGACCGGCGTTCCCTGCTCAAAGCCGACGCGGACGTTCTCGGGCTCGGCCGGCGCTTCCCAGGGGTGCGCGGAGAGCATCCAGACGCCATCGGAAGGCGCGTTGGCGGGGTCTTCGAGCTCGGCGCCCTCGTGGGAGATGTGCCACAGGTTGCGGTCGCGGCTGTAGATCTTGGCTTTGGACTGCTGGATCGGTACGCCGTGTTTTTCGGCGTAGTCGATGGCGTCCTCGCGGGAGACGATGTCCCACTCGCGCCAGGGGGCGATGACGGGCAGGTGGGGCGCGAGAGCCTTGTAGGTCAGCTCAAAGCGCACCTGGTCATTGCCTTTGCCGGTGGCGCCGTGCGAGAGGGCGTCGCAACCGGTGGCCAAGGCGACCTCGACCTGCTTCTTGGCCAGCAGCGGGCGGGCGATGGAGGTGCCCAGCAGGTACTTCGTCTCATAGACGGCGCCGGCGCGGAGCATCGGCCAGACGTAGTCGCTGACAAACTCCTCGCGCAAGTCGGCGACGTGGCATTCCAGCGCGCCGGAAGCCAGCGCCTTGGCCTCCAGACCGGTGAGCTCATCGCCCCCCTGGCCGACGTCGCCGCAGATGGCGACGACCTCGCAGCCGGGATAGTTTTCCTTCAGCCACGGAATGATGATGGAGGTATCCAGACCGCCGGAATAGGCGAGAGCGATTTTCTTGGGATTCATAGTGGTGCTTCGGTTGATCGGAGCTCTTCCGATCAACTGATCAACTGATCAACCGTTCAACAGCATTAGCAGCAGCGCCTTTTGCGCGTGCAAGCGATTCTCCGCCTGGTCGAAGACGACCGAGCGGCTCGATTCAATGACGGCGTCGGTGACTTCTTCGCCGCGCAGCGCCGGCAGGCAGTGCATGAAGATCGCGTCGGGCCGCGCCATGGCCATCATGGCGTCGTTGACCTGGTAGGGGAAGAAGGAGATGCGGCGCTCCTGCGTCTCCTCCTCCCAGCCCATGCTCGTCCAGACGTCGGTGTAGACGCCGGAGGCGTCGCGCACGGCCTCCCGAAAGTCTTCGGTGATGGTAATCGACCCGCCGTTTTGCTTGGCTATGGTCCGAGCTGCCTCAATCACGTCCGGCTCGGGCTCGTAGTCCTTCGGGCCGGTGACGGCGACATGCACGCCCAGCAGCGAGCCGGCCAGCATGATCGAGTGGCAGACATTGTTCCCGTCGCCGACGAATACGACCTTCAGGCCCCTGACGTCGCCAAAGCGCTCCTGAAGGGTCAAGTAGTCCGCCATCGCCTGGCAGGGATGGTAGCGGCCGCTGAGGGCGTTGATGATCGGGATCGACGACCAGCGCGCCAAATCCTCCAGCGTGTCGTGCGAATAGGTCCGCGCGATCACGCAGTCAAACCAGCGCTCCAGGTTCCGCGCCATGTCGCGCGCCGGCTCGCGCTCGCCGATCTTCTCGCCCTTGTGATCCTGAAAGACCGCATCGCCGCCGAGCTGCTTCATCGCCAGCTCAAAGGTCACGCGCGTCCGCAGGGACGGCTTTTCGAACAGCATCGAGGCGTAGCGGCCCGCGAGCGTTCGTTTGTAGTCCTGCGGCGTTGCTTTGACTTCGCCCGCCAGCCGCAGCAGCGCCCGCCATTCCACGGCGGTTAGGTCGGTATCGCGCAACACGTGGGAGGCGGCCAGGGCGGTGATTTCGGGAGCGGCAGTCGTCATGGAGCAAACCTAGCGTGAAATTTTATTCACCAACTAGAATAATCACACAGTCGATCCGGTCGGCACAACCTGGCTTATCGGGCTTATCAGGACGGATCGCTTAGGTCGCGGATTGGTGCTTGCTCTGGGGGCAACCCGGACCGAATCGCGCCCGCCCTGGTGTTCATCCTGCTTACGCCAAGGGAGTGATTGAGTGGGCCGGCGCGTTCCCTGCGCGGATGCAAGCTCGGCATGAGGCCAACCAGCCCCCGAACGATCCGGCTCCGATCTCGAATCCAACTGCTCGCGATCAGTTCCAGGTCCGGCGGATGGGATTTACGCGCGCTTGTTACAAAGGCGTGGAGATGGGTTGGGCTTCGCCCAGCGGGGTGATCGTCACGCTGTCGGCGCCGCGGGTTACGTTTTGGACGCCTTGGAAGGACTTTGGGATTTCGGCTAGGAAGCCGATGAAGCCGCGGGTCTTGCTCTCGCCGGCGTCGAGGTGGTCAAACAGTGGGCGGTCGAAGATCCGACCTTTCTTCACGAGCGTTCCGTAGGGCTGGTGCAGGCCGGTGGTGCCGAATTCCAGGCCGCGCGCCAGTGGCTTGCCGTTCTCCACGCGCCGCCAGATGTTCAGCCAAGGGTACTCGGCGGTCTTCCAGACATAGCCGACTAGCAGGCCCTTCGACGGGCTCGCCGCCGTCACCCAGCCCAGCTCCTCGTCGATCACGTACGAGACGACATTCGGCAAATCGTCGTCATGCAGCCGCCGCAGATCCGCGGCCTGCGCGCCCTGCATCGCTTGCGGCCAGACCACCGTTGGATGCTCCGGGTTGGGCATCGGGCTGGACTGCATGAAGCCCTGGCGGGCGTTGGAGTCGACCAGCGTGTCCGTATCCAAGAACGGCGGGCCTACGGTGGGGTGCTGCACCATGTTGTAAATGCGGCCCAGCTTGTTGTCGTTGGTGACGGTCTCTTCGACGTGAAACGCCGCCCCGGACAGCCGCGTGACGCGCTCGACGCGGATGCCCGCCATCGGCAGGAACGCCGACTGCCGGGCCTCGACGGCGCCGCCCTTGCGCGACGGCTCGGCGGTCGTCTTCCACTCGACTTTTGACGCCTCGCCGTGGCCGGGCATGCCGTTGGCGATTTCGGCGCGCGAAGGCTGGCCCCAGCGGTCCAGGCACAGGAAGTGGCTCATGGAGCGGGGCTGGTCCGTCGGGCCCTGGTTGGCCCAGGCCAGCGGGTTGAGGTCCAGGCCGTTGAGCCGGAAATCGACGAACGAGCCGCCCAATACGTCGATGGTCAGCGAAGCCTTGTCGCCCTTGAGCGCCACCGACCGGCGGCCGGCCTGCTGCGCGGAGGCGGCGGTTGCGGCGGCAGCGGCGGCGAGCAGGGCGCGGCGGGTAAAGCGGCTATTGTCCGAGGTCATGGCAGAAGTAGCACTCGTTGGAGACGTTACGTTGGGCGTGGCAGTTCATGCAGGCGGTCATCGAGGTCGAGAGCTCCTGGGCCATCACGTCGCGCGTCTCGACGGGGCCGTGGCAGTCGTTGCATTCCAGCTTGGCGGCCATGTGCTTCTTGTGGCTAAAGACAACGAAGTCAGGCACTTGATAGGCGCGCACCCACTCGGCCTTCATCTTCTGCTTGACGAGCATGTCGAGCTTTTGCACTTCCGGGTGGCCGGTGGCGATGGTTTGGTGGCAGATCATGCAGTCGCTCAGCCGGGGCAGGCCCGCCCGCGCCTTTCCCTTGACCGTCACGTGGCAGTCCTGGCAGTTGATGCCGGAGCCGCTGTGCTTTTTGTGGCTGAAGGCGACGGGCTGCGGTCCGATCTCGCGCGGGAGCTTTTCGGGCGGGGAGACGTAGCCGGAGGGTTCCTGGGCGATCGCGCCCAACCCGCCCATGATGGCCAAAATCGCGCAAACGAGCCCCAGGCGTAAGCCTGGGGTCCGCGACCACTGCAACGCCAGCTTCATCGGGTCGCCTCCGGGAGGGCGAAGACACGTAGCGTTGCCAGGTAGTTCGCGTTGTACTTGTTGCCGCCGCCGGAGGCGATGGCTACGTACTGGCGACCGTCCTTGCCCAAGTAGGTCATCGGCGTCGCGTGCCCGCTGCCCTCCATTCGATACTCCCAGAGCTGCTCGCCCGAATCCTTGTCAAACGCCCGAAAACGCTGATCGTTCGTCGCGGCGATGAAGACCAGCCCGCCCTTGGTGACGACCGAGCCGCCCAGGTTTGACGCGCCCGTCTTGGCTACGCCTTTCGCCGTCAGCTCATCATACTCGCCCAGCACCACGCGCCAGCGGAATTCGCCCGAGTTGAGGTCGACGGCCGTGAGGTGTCCCCAGGGCGGTTTCTGGCAGGGATACTTGCTGGAGTCCCAAAACCGGCCCCACTTCGTGCCGCGGGAGCGCCAGGCCGGGTCGCCGCCTTCGGTGTCGACCATCTGCGTGAACGAGCCCACGTCCATGGAGTTGACATAGAGCGTGTGGTTGTCGGGATCGAAAGATCCGCCGCCCCAGTTCGGCCCGCCGTTGGTGCCGGGGAACATGACGGTTAGCTTCTGCTGGATGGGCCGAAAAACATCGCCTTCCACGATGGCGTCCTGGATCATCTCCAGGCACTCGGCGCGCGATTCCGGGGTGACTTTGGTGATGTCGGCGCGGGTGATCGACTGCCGGGCCACCGGCGGCGGCTTGACCGGGTGCGGCTGTGTCGGCCAGGACTCCTCGCCGGGGATGGGGCTGGGCGGCACAGGGCGCTCTTCGATGGGGAACAGCGGCTCGCCGGTGAGCCGGTTGAGCACGAAGATGAAGCCCGTCTTGGCGACCTGCACCACGGCCGGGACGTTCTTCTCGTTGCGGACGACTTCCACCAGAACCGGCTGCGACGGCAGATCCCAGTCCCACAGGTCGTGGTGGATGGTCTGGAAATGCCAGCGTCGCTCGCCGGTCTCGCAATCGAGCGCCACCAGCGAATCGGAGAAGAGGTTGGCGCCTTTGCGGTCGCCGCCGTAGAAATCGATGGAGGACGAGGTGAGCGGCACGAAAGCCAGCCCGTTTTCCTCGTCGGCGGAGATGATCGACCAGGCGTTGGTTCCGCCGCGCTCCTTCCAGGAGTCGCCCTCCCAGGTGTCGTGCCCGTACTCGCCCGGGCGCGGGACAGTGTGGAAGGTCCATTTGAGCTTGCCGGTGTGGGGGTCGAAGCCGCGGATGTCCCCCGCCGGGCCTTTGGGGCGACCGTCGCTCACCCAGCCGCCGACCACGATGGTGTCGCGGCACGGAGTCACCGGCGAGGTCAACCCGTAGCGGCCCTCGCGGTCCTCGCCTTCGAGCGCGAGCTCCTCGATGTCGATGCGGCCGCCGTCGCCGAAGCTCGGGTCGGCCTTGCCGGTGAGAGCGTCGATGGAATGCACATAGCCGTCCTGGTTGCCCAGAAAGATGCGCCTCTTGTCGCCCTGGCGCCAGTAGGCGGCGCCGCGGTTGACGTACAGGTTGAGGCGACGGCCGCGGTCGAGCTCCGAATCGTAAGCCCAGAGCTCCTTGCCGGTCTCCGGCTCCAATGCGATCAGCCGATGGAATGGCGTCGTGACGTAGAGCACGCCGTCAACGACCAGGGGCGTTGCTTCAAAGGCTGACTGGTAGGGGTATGGCGGCTTGCCGTCGGCGAAGTCGCCGGTGTCGTAGCTCCAGGCCGGCTGGAGCTTGCTGACGTTGCCGCGGTGGATTTGGTCGAGCGCGGAATACTTCTTGCCGCCTGGGTCGCCTCCGTAAGACGGCCACTGCTGCGCCGGCAGCGCGGAGAGGGCGAGCAGAGCGGGGAGCAGGCTGCGGAACATTGGCGCCTCTTGGGTATCAGGACGGCGTGTGCGCTGTCAAGAGGGGAGGGGGCGCCCTCGCGCATCACCTCAATCTCTAGTAGATTAGTAGAGAATCAACCATGGAAGTTTCCGTCAAGGGCGAGTACGCCTTACGCGCGGTGTTTGATCTGGCCTGTCACCAGAGCGAGCAGCCGATCAAAATCGCCAAGATCGCCGAGCGGCAGCAGATTCCGCAGAAGTTTCTGGAGCTGATTTTGTCGCAGCTCAAGCAGGGCGGATTCTTGAGCTCGCGGCGCGGCGCCGAGGGCGGCTACTTTTTGGCCCGGCCGGCGGAGAGCATCACGGTGGGCGACATCCTGCGCCACGTTGACGGCCCGATCGCTCCGGCGCGGCGGGGCGAGCCAACCGAGGCCTCGCGGGATTCGCCGTTTCCCGAGCTGTGGGAGCGGGTCGAGCGGGCGCTGTCGAGCGTGGTGGACCGCACGAGCTTCGCCGATCTGGTCACGCGCTGGAAAGAAAAGCGGGCCAAGCGCGTGGTGAACTGGCAGATTTGAGAGACTCTTCAAAGTAGCCATGGCGCGCATCTACGAAGACAACTCCCTGGCGATCGGTCGGACTCCGCTCGTCAAGCTCAACCGCATCACCGACGGCGCCAAGGCGCGGGTGCTGGCGAAAATCGAGGGCCGCAACCCGGCCTATTCGGTGAAGTGCCGCATCGGAGCGTCGATGGTCTGGGACGCGGAAAAACGCGGCATCCTCAAGCCCGGCATGGAGATCGTGGAGCCGACCTCGGGAAACACCGGCATCGCGCTGGCCTTCGTCGGCGCCGCCCGCGGCTACAAAGTCACGCTCACCATGCCGGTGACGATGAGCATTGAGCGGCGGCGCGTGCTGAAAATGCTGGGCGCGCGGCTGGAGCTGACCCCCGGCGAGGAAGGCATGTACGGCGCCATCGAACGCGCCGAGCAACTCCTCGCTTCCGACCCCGAGCGCTACATCCTGCCGCAACAGTTCAAGAATCCCGCCAACCCACGCATCCACGTGGAGACGACGGGCCCGGAGATCTGGGACGACACCGACGGCGTGGTGGATATGTTCGTGGCGGGCGTGGGCACCGGCGGCACCATCACGGGCGTGTCGCGGTTTATCAAGGAGCACAAGAAGCACCCGCTGATCTCGGTGGCGGTGGAGCCGGCGCGCAGCCCGGTCTTGCAGCAGTTTCGCGAGGGCAAGGAGATCAAGCCCGGCTACAGCGGCATCCAGGGCATTGGCGCCGGATTCGTGCCGGACGTGCTGGATATGTCGCTGGTGGACCGGATCGAGCCGGTGGAGGACGAAGAGGCGATCGAGTACGCCCACCGCTTGGCGCGCGAATCCAAGATCCGCGCCGCCCTGGTCGCGCGAGG
>CAYOPA010000179.1:0-211 GCA_964405625.1 uncultured Bryobacterales bacterium | reverse complement strand
GGACGAAGAGGCGATCGAGTACGCCCATCGGCTGGCTCGCGAAGAGGGGATCTTGTGCGGCATCTCGTGCGGGGCGGCGGCGGCGGTGGCCTGCCGGCTGGCGAAGGAGCCGGAGATGGAAGGCAAGACGATTGTTACGGTGCTGCCGGATGCCGGGGAGCGGTATTTGTCGAGCGCTTTGTTTGACGGGATTGGGTAGGGTTGTGGTTGT
>CAYOPA010000178.1:4577-10088 GCA_964405625.1 uncultured Bryobacterales bacterium | reverse complement strand
AGCGCGGCGCGGCCGTGGCAGGCGTCGCTCTGGCCGGGATCGGTTGGACGGCGCTGACCGTCGCGGCGGTGAACTCCACTCCGCCCGAGGTGCGGCCGACGGAGGTGGCCGAGAACGACTCCACCGCCGACTGGGCCGCGCTGCCGCCCGCCGATATCGCCGGCTACGTCTACTTTCAGGACAGCAGTTGCTCCACCTGCCACAACCTCGCCGGAGGGCAGCCCAAGCCAGGGCCGACGCTGGGGACGTTGTCGCCTAAACCGAGCGAGGCGTCCATCCGGGCGCACGTCAACGAACACGCCGAGCTGAGCTCGGACCAGATCGCCGCGATCGCCGAGATGACGATGGACCTGACGCCGGCCACGGTGACGGCGCTGCGGCTGGCGCCGGACTACGCTCGCCTGGGCGCGCGGGTTTATCAGGAGAACAACTGCGGCATGTGCCACGTGGTCAACGGCAAGGGCGGCGATCTGGGGCCGGCGCTGAAAGCCATCCGCCGGCTGCGCGACGCCAAGTGGCTCACGGACCATTTCCGCGATCCCCCGGCCGTCGTGGAAGGCTCCACCATGCCCGCCTACGACTTTCCGGAAGCGGAGATGCAGGCGATCGTGAAATATATGTTGGTCCTATAAGCGGTCCTCGTGGCGCGGCTCCAGCCGAGCCGTGTCATCGCGTATCGTCGACGTTCTTTCCAGCGACCGCCGGGCTTCACGCGGTAGGACCTTGACTTAGCCGGAATAGCCCCGATGGATGGAGCGGCATAGGGTCCGGATCTTAGCCTCAAACTAGGCCGAATCGCTAATTGTCGGGCTTCCAGCCAACCCTTAAGATGAGGCTCGGGGCGGTTTCGAAGGTCCTCGAAAACCGGTCCTGAGGTTATTGCAGTTGGCGCGGCGCGATCAGAACAGCAGTAACGGGGCGGCGCCGGGAGTTGGGGCCTCGCTGTCGAGCGACTCCGCGCCGCATCCGCGGGACTCCGGGGTGGTTCGCTCCCTCCTGCAAGAGTTGCGGCCGACGGCCCAACGGGCTAAGCGCCGGGCCCCCGTGGCTCTGTCGAATCTCAAGCACAGCGATATCCTTTTGCCGGTGCGCCCGGCGCTGGATCGCGAGCGGCCGCGGCCGGCGTCGTTTTCCAATATCAAGGCGTTGCAGCGGCCGGCGATGAGTCTACCGATTCAACCGCTCTCGCCTGTCAAGCTGATTACGCGCGCGTCGTTGCCCAAGCCGGCGGCAAGCCCGGCCAGAAGCTTCGCACCGGCCGGAGCCTCGATACCGGATCCGCCCCTGGCCCCGCCTCCCCGGTCGGCTGCGGCGCCGCGACAGCAGGCTAAAGCCAAGGACATTGGCAAGAGCCGGCACGAACCGCCGTGGCGCTTGCTGTTCGCTCCTTCCGAGCGCGGAGGCGGGCGCGGGCGTCCGGACCCCATTCCGACCGGGGCCCGCGAAGCATACGTCGAGCGCGCACAGACCGGGTTCGACTGGGCCGACGCGGGCAACATTGAGATCGACGACCTGACGGGCTCAAGAACGGAGTCCACTCAATTGGAGCCAATCGCCCTGACCAAGCGCATCTGGTTCTGGCAGGCGATTGAAGGCGTTTTATTGAGCCGCACGTTCGCGCGCTCGCTGGCCGTGGTGACGGTCGCGCTTTTCGCCGGCACATTCGACATGCCTTGGCGGGACTGGATGCAAAAGCAGGCCGTGCGCGTGAAGGCGCCGATCTCGGCGGCGGTGGCGCAACTCAGCCAGCCGATGGTTCAACGCGCTGCGTTTTTCATCGTGGATGACTTCACCAGCGGCGTGGACCATTGGAGAAGCAGCAACCGGCTCCTCGTCGATCCCGCCGGCCGGCTGACCGTAAGCGAGGGTCTGGCGCTCCACGGCAATACCACGCGGCTGGAGAACTACCGCTTCGATTTCGATGCAAAGATCCAGGCCAACGCGGTGGGCTGGCTCGTTCGCGCCCCCGATCAGACCAATTACTACGGCTTCAAGCTCCACCAGAGCGGCGCCAAGAAGGAGCCAGTCTTCAGCCTGTCGCGCTTCTTCATGCTTGACGGCGTCAAGACGATGTCGGCGGCGAGCATTAGCGTGCCGGCCCACTTGGCGCGGTCCGACGATTTCAACCGCATCTCGGTTCGGGTGGCGGGCAAGAACATCACTACGTTGCTCAACGGCTGGGGCGTGGACTACTGGACCGACGAGCGGATCCCTCGCGGCGGCGTGGGCCTGCTGGCGGACGCCGGCGAGCAGGCGCTGGTGCGTAAGATGACGGTTTCCGGAAACGATGACACCTGGGGATTGCTGCTGTACGGCGCTCTGGAGTCGATGCAATCCGTGCAGAGTTTCTTCGGCAATCGCACGCCCAGCGGCGCCTTGCTGCTGTTCCGACGCCCGCTGTTGTCCCGGCAGACCGAGGCGTACTCACTGCCGAACCAAGTCCAGCCGTAGGGGCGACCGGATGAAGCGGCGTTCAAGCGACCCGCTGCAACGCGATATCCGTCAGCTCGAGCCCGATTCGGTACCGCCCCGGCTCGAGCTCCCGACACCATGCCACCCGCGTGACGCCGGTCACGTTCAACGACAGCTCCGAGCTGACCATCGACGAGCGCACCTCCAGCATCTCGCCGGGCTCGAAGCTTGCGAAGGCTTCCACGCCCAAGCCCCCGTCACTGGCGTTGACGAGTTGGGCCACCACGGCCCTGCCTTGCCGCGCGCCGCCGCGGGCGGTCAGTCGCAGCCCAGTGACAGGTCGGATCGCGTGGCGTGTTTCCCGGCGTTGATCAAATTGCATTGTCGGACCTATCGGCCGATTCGGCCCAAACCTCCACGCCTGTTCTGCGATAATCAGCGCGATGCGACGCGCCTTCCTCCTGCTCCCTGTGTTCGCGGCTCTCAGCGCCGCCCAAATCCAGACCTACGACCTGGTCATCCAGGGCGGCCGGGTGATGGACCCCGCCACCGGACGCGACGAGGTCCTCAACGTCGGGGTGCTCGGCCGGAAGATCGCCGTGATGACACCCAACAAGATCGAGGGTCGCGCCACGCTCAACGCCGCCGGGCATGTGGTGGCCCCGGGCTTTATTGACCTACACCAGCACGGCCAGAGCCCGGTCAACTACCGCGCCCAAATTTACGACGGCGTCACCACGGCTCTGGAGCTCGAAATCGGCGTGGAGGACATCCCGTCGTGGTACGCCGACCGCGAAGGCAAGGCGCCGGTCAACTTCGGCGCGTCCATCTCGCATCCCTACTCGCGCAACATCGTCCAGACAGGCTCAAACCCCGGCCTGGAGGGCGAGGCGATGGCGAGGCCGTTGACGGCTGACGAGACCTGGAAGCTCCAGCGGCGCATCGCCGAAGCCCTCGGCCAGGGCGCGGCGGCGGTCGGCTTCGGCATTGCCTACACCCCCGGCGTGACGCAGGAAGAGCTGAATGCGATTTTTGAGAAAGCCGCGAACTACAACGCCGTTTGCCACGTCCACATGCGCGGCGGACAAGACCTGGAAAACCTCAACGAGCTGCTCGCAGCCGCCGAGGCCACCGGCGCCGCGCTGCACGTGGTGCATCTGAACTCCAGCGCCAAGGACGATGCGCCCAAATATCTGGCGGCCATCCAGGCGGCCCGCGACCGCGGCCTCGACGTGACTACCGAGGTGTATCCGTACAATCAGGGCTCCACGATGATTCAGGCGCACCTGTTCAACGACTGGGAAACCTACACCGACGAGTACATCTCCGAGTTCATCTGGGTGGAGACCGGGGAGCGCCTCAACCGCAAGACCTTCGCCGAGAAGCGCAAAATCGGCGGCACGATCATATCCCCGCCCACCTACTCGCTCGACACGGTGAAGATGCTAGTGGCGCATCCGCTGACGATGATCGCCTCCGACGGCATGTGGATTGACGGCGGACGCGCCCACCCGCGCACCTACGGGACGTACTCGCGCATCCTGGGCCGCTATGTGCGTGAGGAAAAGGCCCTGTCATTGATGACGGCGCTCGAAAAGATGACGATCCGGCCGGCGCAACGTATGGAAGCCCGCGTGCCCCGGATGCGCCAGAAGGGACGGCTGGAACCCGGCATGGACGCTGATATCGTCGTCTTCAACCCGAACACGGTGATCGACAAAGCGACCTATGAGGATCCGGCGCAGTTCTCGGCAGGCTTTGCGCATGTGCTGGTGAACGGCGTGGTGACCCTGCAAGACGGCAAGTTCGTGGAAGGCGCGGCAGGCGGCGCGGCGATCCGGGCGCACTGATTCGGGCGGATGGGAAACTCGCGTAGGGGCGGCCGGAAGGCCGCCCCTACCCAGTTGAGCCCCCCAAATTGTGCGGGCTTGGGCGAGCTCCCGCTCGCCCCTACAGCTCGCCCAGCATTTCCAGCAGCGCCGCCGTCAGCTTCCGGGAGGCCTCCTTCTCCACCCGGTTGGTCCCCAGCCAGGTCTCGTAGCCGCCGACTTCGTGCTGCTCCGGCGTCGGCAGGTATCCTTCTCCGCCGTTGGCAAGCTCGATCATGAACGAGCGCGGCAACGGGCTTTTTTGCTTGATCTCCAGGCCGATCTCGGTGAACGTCTCAAACGGCGAGGTGACAATCCCGAAATCGCCGATCCGCAGCGCTTGCACGAGGATGTCCACGGAGTCAGGCCCGTCGTGCAGGTCAATCGCGCGCTGGGCGTAAGCCTTGGCGTTGCGCGGCAGCTTGCTGTCGTCTTCCACTTGGAGCCACTGCTTGGACTGCTCCACGATCTCCGGCGTCGGCTTGCGGCGCGTCAGCGTCAGCTCGCGCTGCGCCATCGCGAGCGTCGGGTTGTCCATCCAGTCCGCTTTGGGCCAAGCTTCAGCCGCCGCGGAAGCGACCCGCTCGGCCACCAGGCCCATCTTTTCGTAGGGCTGCGTGGACTTTCCAGGGCTGGTGAAGTCGATGTTGTTCACGTCGCCGCTGGTCCCGTTGGCCAACATGGCGACGAAGCCCTCGGCCGCCCCGAGCTTCTCCTGAACCCGCCGCGCGAACTCAGCGAAGTAGTCCGCCGAAACGTCGCTACGACCCACCCCGCCGACGTAGTGCAGCGAATAGGCGGCCAGCAGGGCCAGCGGCTGTCCGTCGGCTGATTCGACCGTCAACATGGCGACCTCCGGGTCAGTCGGGCCAGCGGGCTTGATGAGGTCGTCGCTGTTGCGCGGCGGGTTCATCTTGACCTTGTCGGTTGTCCCGCCGAACGGGTCCGGCGGAATGGTTCCTTCCTTCATGTACCAGCGGCGGTTGTTCAGCTCTTCGGGAACATCAGCCGACGCCCGCCCGATGCGCGCCGGCTGGAGCCGTGCGTGGGCGTCGATGATCGATTGGGCGATCCCTTCCCGCAGCCGCTCGCTGTAGGCGGCATTGTTGGCTTCGACCTCGGGCGGAATGTCCCAGCGCTTGGGCGCCAGCTCGGGCGACGCCGGCGGCGCCGAGTGCGTGTGTGTCGCCGAGATCAGCAGGCGCTCGACCGGGATGCCCGTCTTGGCCGA
>CAYOPA010000178.1:0-4567 GCA_964405625.1 uncultured Bryobacterales bacterium | reverse complement strand
CCCGCCGCTTGGCGTCGTCGAGCACGGCGCGGGGGACGTAGCAACTGTCCACCACCACGATGGCCAACGCCGTCTGGCCGTCGTCGAGAGCCAGGGCGCGGGACGAGAGCGGATCGTGCGCCTGGGTGGCGGGCCGGTAGTCAAAATTGCCGATCACCGGCACGGGCCAATGGGTGGGGGTAATGTCGGCGATGGCCGCTCCGGCCCGTAGCGACGGCTGGTCGGCCCCGCAACCGGAGAGCAGGCCCAGCCCAATTACAAGAAGGAGGTGAATCGATCGCCGCATTTGAGCCCAGCATACGGCAAGCTTCGCCGCCGGGCTATAATTGCCGCTCCATGACGGGACTTTTTTCAAAGGAAGCGATCATCGCCGGACCCGGTTTCAACCGCTGGAAGGTCCCTCCGGCGTCGGTCGCCATCCACCTCTGCATCGGCTCCGTCTACGCCTGGAGTATTTTTAACCCGGCGCTCATCAAGACCCAGGGCGTGGTGGTCAGCGCGGCGAGCGACTGGAGCCTGCGCGAGGTCGTGTGGGTCTTTACCGTCGCGATCGTCTTTCTGGGACTCTCGGCCGCCGTGGCGGGCAAGTGGCTGGAGCGGGTCGGTCCCAGGGCCGTCGGCGTGGTCGCCGCGCTGTGTTGGGGCGGAGGATTCTTGATCGGCGCCGCCGGCATTTGGACGCACCAGCTCTGGCTGCTGTACCTGGGCTACGGCGTGCTCGGAGGCTGCGGTTTAGGTCTGGGGTACGTCTCGCCCGTCAGCACCCTGATCAAGTGGTTTCCCGACCGGCGCGGCATGGCTTCGGGCATGGCGATCATGGGCTTTGGCGGCGGGGCGATGATCGGAGCGCCGTTGAAAGAGTGGCTACTGGGCGTCTTCTACCGCGCACCCGAGTATTTGGGAACGACGCAGGCCGTGGAACTGGTCACCGAGGGGGGCCGCCGCTTCGGCCGCGTGGCCGGCGAGCTGCGCGAGGTGGTCGTCGTCGGCCCCAACGACATCGCCCAGATGATCCGGCCCGGCCCTGAAGGCGTCTATCTCGCCGGGACCGGCGCCGTCGGCGTGGCCGAGACCTTTGTGACGCTGGGCGCGCTGTACTTCGTGGTGATGATGGCGGCGGCGTTCTCCTACCGGCTGCCGGCGGAAGGCTGGAAACCAGCCGGCTGGACGCCGCCGCCGGCGTCCGAGTCAACCCGCAAGATGATCAGCCGAACCCACGTCACCGTGGAGCAGGCGATGCGGTCGCCGCAGTTCTACCTGCTGTGGATCGTGCTGTGCTTCAACGTCACCGCCGGCATCGGCGTATTGGGCGTGGCCAAGACGATGATGTCGGAGATTTTTGGCTCGCGCCTGCCCCACATCGTCGACGCCGGTTTCGCGGCGACCTACGTGCTGATGATCAGCGTCTTCAACATGCTGGGCCGCTTCTTCTGGGCCAGCGCCTCGGACTGGGTGGGACGCAAGAACACCTACACGATCTTTTTCGTGGCGGGAGCGGCGCTGTACCTGTCGATTCCGTGGACGGCGCAACAGGTCAGCGCCTCGGCCTCGGCGGTCTACCTGGTGGTGTTCTACGCCGTCACGATGGTGATTTTTACGATGTACGGCGGGGGTTTTGCGACGATTCCGGCCTACTTGGCCGACCTATTCGGGGCGCGATACGTGGGCGCGATCCACGGGCGCCTGCTGACCGCCTGGAGCACGGCGGGAGTGCTGGGACCGCTGGCGATCACCTCGCTGCGGGAAAACGCTCTGGACAAAGCCATGCGCGAGCTCGCCGCCCGCACGGACCCGGCGCGCTTCGCCGAACAATTCGGCGCGCCGCTCAGCCGGCTGGACGCGCTGATGGCCGAGAACACAGTCACCATCTCCAAGCTGCTGGAGATCGCCCCGCCGGGCACGCCCGACCCGTCGAACACGCTGTACAGCTCGACGATGTACCTGATGGCGGGTCTGCTGGTGGTGGCGTTGGGGGCGAATTTGGCGGTCAGGCCGGTCGCGCCTAAGGGGTGATCGGTCGAAGATGCCGCTCGATGTCACGGGAGTCGTGCAGAACGCGGAGTATCTCAATTACGTCTGCGGTGCGGCGGTAGACCAAGACATGCCGCGGCTTATGCACCACGCCGAGCGGCGACCGAGCGCGCTCCCGGCTGAAGGCGACTGCATTAACGGACACGCCCGCCCCCAACTCCGGATGTCGCCGCGCGCCCGGTCTCTCGGGGTCCTCCCCGATGTCGTCAAGCGCCTGGGTCAGCAGGTCACGGTAGCGTTGGGCGGCGTCTTCACCAAATTGGCGGCGGCTCCAAACGATCGCTTCGGCCAGGTCGCGCTTTGCCGTCCGTGCGACGAGAACCGTGAAGGTTGGTCGCTTACCCACGCCCACGCCTGACCGCGGGCTCGCCTGAAGCCTCTTCGTGGACCTGGTTCATAAACCGCTCGATGTCCTCCCGCGAGCGCAGCTCGGTGTAGTTGCCGCGCTCGATGTCGTCGACGCCTTCCTGGACGGCCGACCGCAGCCATTCCAGCTTGGCGCGGTCCTCCTCCTCGCGCTGTTCGAGTAACCGCAGACCTTCACGCACCATCTCACTGGCGTTGCCGTAGCGTCCCGACGCGACGCCCGTCTCGATGAGCTTGTCGAAATGGTCCGTTAGATTGACGTTGCGAGTCGGCATGAGTGTCAATCTAGCAGAACTGGCAACCTTTGCCAGTTCGGGACATCCGCGAGCGGTCCAACCGACGCCTGGGGCTCGGACGCTCGCCTGCAAGATCCCCTCGATTCGCTAAAATGGGCGCGTCTTGCGGCAAAAGCTGGTTATCTACCCGGGCTCGTTCGACCCGCCCACCAACGGGCACCTCGACCTCATCACCCGCGCCTCGTCGATGTTCAATCATGTCGTCGTCGCCGCGCTCAACAACGACGCCAAGGCGCCGCTATTCGCCGTCGAGGAGCGCATGTCCATGCTGCGCGCCGCCGTCGCCGCGGTCGGGCTCGAAAACATCACCGTCGACAGCTTCAACGGCCTGCTGGTGGACTACGCCCGGCGCTTGGACGCCCGGCTGATCCTGCGCGGCATCCGCGCCATTTCCGACTACGAGTACGAGCTGCAGATGGCGCTGATGAACCGCAAGCTCTACCCCGAGCTGGAGACGCTGTTCATCCCGGCCGCCGAAAGCTACAGCTACTTGAGCTCGCGGCTGGTCAAGGAGGTCAACCGGCTGGGCGGAGACGTCAGCGACTTGGTGCCGCCCAATGTGGCCGAGCGGCTGCGGCAGATCCAAGGAAAGCACTAAGATTGGAAAAGATATGCAGCTTTCCGAACGCATCGGCCGGATCAGTGAATCCGCCACCATGGCCGTGACCGCCGAGGCCGGCCGCCTCAAGGCCGAAGGCGTCGACGTGATCGCCTTCGCCGCCGGCGAGCCCGACTTCCCCACGCCAACCAACATCAAGAACGCCGCCAAAAAGGCTCTCGACGACAACTTCACGCGCTATACGCCCGCCGGCGGCATCCCGGCGCTGAAGAAGGCCGTCGTCGAGTGGCACGCCGCCAGCTTCGGCACCAGCTACGAGCCTTCGGAGTGCCTCATCACCGTGGGCGGCAAGCACGCCATCTTCAATGTGATGGCCGCCGTCATCGAGAACGGCGCCGAGGTCGCGCTGCCGGTCCCCTATTGGGTGACCTTCTACGACGTGGTCAATTATCACGGCGGCGAGGTGGTGCGCGTGGAGACGACCGAGGCTGACGAGTACCGCCTGACGGCCGACAACTTCGCCTCCAAGCTGACAGACCGCACCAAGATCGCCGTTGTCAACTCGCCCAACAATCCGTCGGGCGCGGTGGTGGACCAGGGCGAGTTTGAAAGGATTTACGAAGCGGTCGCCAAGCGCGGCGCGCTGCTGATGACCGACGAGTGCTATTGCAAGTTCGTCTACGACGGCAAGCCCTACTCGATCGCCTCGCTGCCCGGCGCCAAGGAAAATGTGGTCGTGGTCGGCTCGCTGTCGAAGACGTTCGCGATGACGGGCTGGCGCATCGGCTTCGCGCTCGGTCCCAAGGCGCTGATCAGCTCGATGAACAAGCTCCAAAGCCACTCGACCTCCAACCCGACGTCGATCGCACAGAAGGCCGCCCTGGAGGCCCTGACCGGCCCGCAGGAGTCGGTGGACGAGATGCTGGTCAAGTACCGCGAGCGGCGCGACTACATCATCCCGGCGCTCAACGCGATTCCCGGCGTAAGGTGCCCCACCCCCGGCGGCGCCTTCTACGCCTACCCGAACATCAGCTCAACCTTTGGCAAGGGCGGCGTGGGCTCCGCGCTCAACTTCGCCACCAAGCTGCTCAAGGAAGAGCACGTCGCGGTGGTGCCGGGCGAGGCCTTTGGCACGACCGACCAGGTGCGCATCTCCTACGCCGCCTCGATGGACGACATCAAGGAAGGCGTCAGGCGGATCGCAAAGTTCATGGCAGGGCTCGCATAGGGGCGATCGGAACCGCGCGAATTCCGGCCTTTGGTAGCGACGGACATTCCTGTTTCGATGAAGAGGCGTTAAGCGACAGCGGTCCTG
>CAYOPA010000177.1:0-10240 GCA_964405625.1 uncultured Bryobacterales bacterium | reverse complement strand
CTCGGCCGGCAGGGGCAAGTCCATCGCCGATTCAGCCGTCGCCGCCAGCGCCGCGCCGTAGACGCTCACCAGCGAGGCCGGCGCCTGCGCTCCAAGCTTCGAGCTGGCCGCCGAAACCGTCGCGGCGAAAGCGGGACCGGCATACTCTTTCAGCACCGCGAGCTGCGGCCGGTCCTGGCCGCCCTGCGGATGCACCGACAGCGGGTAGTCGCCCCACCAATCGCCGGCCGCCCAATAGGTTCCGCTCATGCCGGCTTCGTCCATGGCGGCCAGCAGGTTCCTCAGCACGGCCAGCCAACGCGGGTCCGCGCTGGGAATGCCGTATTCGCCCATAAAGCAGGGGACGTTGTTGGAGCGGCACCAATCCCAAAACGGTTGCAGCCGGATGCGGCCGATCTGGGGCAGGTTCGGGTTCGCCGCCAGCTCCTGATCGTAGCCCTGGAAGTAGCGCCCGCTGGCGTCATGGTCGAAGTACAGGTGCGCTTCGTAGACGAAATTGTTGACGGGATCGTTAATCCAAGGCGTGCTGCCGTGGATTTGCGGCCAGCGCTCGGCCGACGACCAGGAATCGCCGCCGACGTAGATCTTCTTGTGATCGCCGCGCACCCGAATCGCCGCCAGGGTTTTTTGCGAGATCGCTTTCCAGTCCGCCTGCCCCATGTCGTGGGGCTCGTTCATCAGGCCGTAGCCCTGGACGCCGAGCTCGTCGCGAAACTCATCCGAGAGCCGCTGCCAGAGGTCGACCAGCGCGTCGCTGCTGACCTTGATGACGCCCGAATACCGATTGTCGAGCACGTACTCCACGCGAAACCCGCCCTCGTCGAGCTTGTAACGGCCATAGTTGTGGACGTCGATCAACACGCGGGCGCCGTGAGCCTTCGCCCAAGCGATATTCCGCCGCAAGCGGTCCAGATAGTCGGCGTCCAGCGAGCCGAACGGGACCCGCTGGATGCGCTCCCAGCGGATCGGTACGCGCAGCAACGGCAGCTCGTTGGCCGCGAAGTAGGCGAAGGTCGGTTCGCTGTTGAACGTGTAGTGCGTGTTGTAGTCACCGGGAATCGTCCCTTCGCCGAACTCGGCTCCGGCGATGTTGACGCCGCGCAGAGGCGCCTGCGCCAAGAGGCTCCCGGCCGTCGCCACAACCGCCAGGACGAACGCGGCCCACAGCGACGGCGAGATGAGTTTCTCAAAAAATGTAGTCATCGTAAAAAAATGGTCAAGCTATTGGCGGCCGTCCCGGCGACCGTCACGCGCACTTCCGTCGCCCCGCGGCCGACAAGCTCGCGCGGCAGCGGACCGGCGTTGATCTGATCCAGTCCTAGGAATTCCGGCTGCTCGCCGGCGAACAGCACCGGGACCGGCCTGCCTCCGACGGTTACCGTCACTTCGTTTAAGCCCACACGGCGCAAGCCCGTGCCGTAGAGCGCCAGATAGGCGTCGCCGCCGGTCAAATCCAGCAGCCGAGGCACATATTCCCCGGTCGCCGGGTTGAGGTCGGCCAGCGGCTCGACTCTGCCGCCGACCGTCACGAGCTGACCGGCCGGGGCCCCGCGCCCGTCGCCGGAGGCCGAGAACAGTCCCGGCGCCACATTCACAACCTGCACCAAACCTTCCGCCAGCGGCCTGCGGTCGTCGTAGATCGTGACAATCGCCGGACCCAGCCGAGTCCGAGGGTCAAGAAAAAAGTTCACCTGCGTCGGGCTGACCGCGAACAGGCTCGCCGGTCGCAGCACGCCGAAGCTGTCGATCACGTCGACCCGGGCGGTCCCCAATCGAGGTCCGGGGACCCCGAAGGCGGCCAGGACCACTTCGGAGAGCTTTTCGCCGAAACCCGCGACAATCGAGCCCGGCGCCACGGTCGAGCCCTGGTACGAGGCCGCCGAAACGGCCGTTAGGGCGCCGGTCGGCAGGGTCGAAACCACTGAGAACGCGGGCTGCGGCTCCACTTCGAGCTCGGCTGTGTCAAAGGCGGGAATCACGTCAATGCTCAGATCAACCTCATCCTCGGGCCGAATCAGCTCCGGGGCGAGACCGCCGTGGATGACGGCGTCGCCCAGCTCCACGTCGCGGTTCGGGCCGGTCATCCCGACCGCGAAGGCGAGCGTCTCGATCGCATCCGGATCGCTCGCCGTTACCTCCCACAGCGCCACGGCGCGCCCATTGGACGGAAAGACCTCAATGAAGTCGCCGATCTCGGGCAGTTGCGGCCGGAAGGAGCCGCCCTCGGGCGCGGTCAGCCGGGCGCGCGGGCCGTCAGGATCGTAGCCGCTGGTCCCCGTCTCCACGTCGCGGAAGGAGAACCACAACCGGACGCCCGGCGGCACGCCCTCGAGCACCACCCTCAGGCGGGTTCCGGAGTCGGCCAAGCCGGCTTGGCTCAGGCCGCGCAGGTTCGGGAGCAGCGGATTGAAAAGTCCGGATTCGGTGTGGAATTCCACGCCGGGGTTCGCCTGCCCGGTCAAGAAGATCGGGTTCATGCCGTTGGTCCCGACGTTGCGCCGGCGGAAGGCGCGCGGGGAGAGCTCCTTGAACCGGATCAGAAAGGTCGGGCCGGTCTCCGGGCGGCCTTGCGGGGTCAGCTCGGGCGTCGTCAACAAAACCGGCTCAGCTTCGGGCACGGGCAGATCGCCCGCCGTCCGCACGTCCATCTCCACGCCGGGCAACACGGTCCCGACCAACTGATCGGCCATCTCCACCGGGACGGTCGCGCCGCCGGGACCGAAGATGCGCACGGTCAGATAGACCTCCGGTGGTGGAACGGGCTCAACGGGCAGAACCGGTTCCGGAGGAACGCCCGGCTGAGGAACCGGCGGCTTGGGAGGCGGCGGCGGAGTGATGCCGCTCACGTCGGCCCGCAGGTTCACGATGCGCAGCGTGCGCGCGCCGTTGGCGCCAGGCGGCGCAATGGAGGCCTGCCGAAAGACCACGGCGTTGCCTTGCAGCCGCTGCCCTTGGAAGACATTGGCGCGGCCCTCGTTCGGCCCGCAATCAAGCGACTCGGGCGTCACCGCAAACACCGCCGCCGAGGGCGCGCAGACCCGCTGGTTGGCCGGCGCCGGCTCGTCGATCAGCAGCAGCGCCTCGGTCCACCGGACGGGCGCGTCGGGATCGTCCCCGAACGCACGCATCGTCAGCGGAACGTCCGCCGAGACGACAATCTGGTACAGCGGCGGCTCTTCGCCCGGCGCCGGTGCGCGGCCCCCGGTGCAGACCAGCTTCAGATCAGCCAGCAACTCGGCCGCGCCGTTGTAGCGCAGATGACGAGGCTCGGCCGAAGCCGTGCACGACATCGCATCGAGCGTCGGCGCCGCGGCAACGACCAGCGCGGCCAAGGCGAGGGCCCGCACGGCGCCGCCCGTCCAGCCGCCGGTCACCGCGCCGGTCCTGCCTCCAATCGAACGTTTTGTCCACATGGCGTTAGGGCAGCCCCAGCCGTCGCCCGCCCGTCCAGTCCGGCAACGGCGCGATGCTCATGTCCCGGTACTCCGGCTGCGGCCGGAACATGTAGCGCAGGAAGATCCCGCCGCGCTGGTCGGTGAAGTTGCGGGTGTTGTTGATCGAGACGAAGCCGCCCAGATTCCAGTGCGGCGCCACCCGGTAGCCGGCGTCGATCTCGATGCTGAAGTGCTCGCCCGTCTGAGTCAGGCCCTCGTAGAACGGTCCTCGCCGGCCCTGCAGGGCGCCGTCGAGCGGGAAGTACGGCGCGTCGTCCTCGGCGATGTGCTGCACGCCCAGGCTGCCCATGACGGAGTAGTCAATCCGCCCGTCATAAACCCCGCGCCACGTCAGCGGCACGTTAAAGAGCACGTAGCGCTGCGGGCTGAAATAGCCGCCGTGGCCGAGCGTAAAGAAGCGCAGGTTCTTGTCGTACTTCATGGCGAACAGGTTCGCGCCGAAGGTCAGCGAGCCGTCCTGGGTCTCCAGCACCCGCCACCAGGCGCCTCCGCCGCCGTCGATGCGGCGGTTGGTCTGCACCTGCTCGCCGGTGATGTACTGGTAACCTGCGCGCACGAACACGCCGGACTCAGCGCCAGCCCAGTCCCCTTGCAAAGCCAGCGAGTTGGCCATGGCGCCGCCGAAGATCTGTCCGGTGACGGGATCGCGCACGCCGGCGTAGGAGAGCATCGTGTCCTTGATGACGTCGCGGTCCAAGACCAACGAGAACGGTCCGTTCGACGGACGCAGCCGCAACCCGAGCGTAAAGTTACGCACCAGGAAGCCGTCCGGTGTGGAACCGAGCTTGAGCCCGAAGCTGTCGCTCGAAAGCTGCGCTTCGGCGCCGACGCCGCTGGCCGTGCCCGGACCGATCCGCGAGCCCGTCGGCGCCAACCCGAGCCGCAGCTCGGAGTTGCCGTCCGGGTTGCCGGCGTCCAGGAAAGTCGGCCGAGCATAGAGCGCGAAGCGGAGCTTGTCGCGAATTACCGTCGAGGTTTCAAAGTTGAGCTGCTGCTCGGAGAGGGTCTCAAAGCCCTCGCGCCCGGAGCGGCCACGCATCAACGGGTTGACGCCAACGAAGGGGCTGTTGCGAGCATGCAGGCCGGCGATGCGGTCTTCGAGCTCCTGCTGGGGCGTCTGCGCCGGCCGTTGCGCCGGGCCGTAGGAGCGGGAAACGGGATCCAGCGGCGTCGCCGCACGAGGCGCGGGCGCCGCCGAGGCGCGCAACCCTTCGTCAAAGATCCGCACCGGCGCGCTGGGCTCCCGCGCGATGCGGGCCGAGCTATCGCGGCCCCCGACGCGCTGGGGCTCCGTCCGCTGTGGCCCGCCCCTGGTCGGCCCGCCCCGGTCTGGGTCAAGGGCTTCCGAGAGCGCGTCCTGCCGCATGCGCGAGGAGCCGGCTGCCTGCGCGCTCGGCCCGGCCGGGCTGTTGTAGCGTTCGTCCGAGGCCGGGTCCACGACGCCCGCCACGAGCAGCCGGCCCAGGTCGCGCGTCTGCGGGTCGCCGCCGACCCCGCCCATCGATTCATCGTCCCGCGCCTTGGATGACTCGGCCGGCATCGCTTCCAGCGCCATCTGCCAGTAACGCTCGGCGCGGCGGTAGTCCCCCCGGGAAGCCGCCTCGGTCCCGGCCAGTCGCAGCAGCTTGGAGCTCTCCGGCCAAGCCAGCAGCGCCTCCCGCAGCCAGCGCTGGGTAACGCGGTCATCCTTCAGCGTCATCGCCGCGCCGATCGCTCCGGCGTAGTCGTCCTCCGAGCCGTCGTTGAGGCCCCAGTTGCGATAGACGAACAGCGCCTGCGCCGGGTCTCCGGCGTCGAGGAAGACCCCCGCCAGAGAGGCGTACAGCCGGTTGTCTTCGGGATAAATCTTCAACGCCGCCGCCAAAATCGAGGTGGCGCGCTCGTAGTCGCCCGCCTGGGACACCGTCGCAGCCTCCCGCAGGCTCCATACCGTCCACAGCTCATCGATGCCGGCGCGCTGCTCGTCGGTGAGGTCCTCGCGCGCCGAAGCAGCCTGCAGGAGCCGGTACTGCTCATGGGGCTCCTGTCCGGAGTTGAGCAGCAGCCACCCGAGCTGTACCTCCAGCTCCACCGGGACAGGCTGCCGCTCGGCCTGTTGAATGGCGATGGCGTCGCGCACCAGCCGCAGCCCGGCGGAATACAGGCCCAGGCTATTGTGGACCGAGGCCATCAGCGCCACATAGTCGGAATCCGTATACAAACGCGTAATCACCGTGGCCGGAATGCGCTCGGACTCTAACTTGGCCTCGGAGCTGCGGCCTTGCTCCTGCAGCGTGGACAGCAAAGCTTTCCAAACCTCCGGCTCATTGGGATACTCCGCAATCATCCGCCGCAGGGAACGCTCGGCTTCGGCCCAGCCACCCCGTTCTCCGCTCAGGTAGGCGAGTTGCAGCCGGGTGTCGATCTGCTGACGGCGGCTGAGCTTGTCGCCCATGCCCAGGGCCCCGCGCAGAAAGGTCGAAGCCTCGGCGTGGCGCCCGGCCTGCCGATGCAACAGGCCTACGTTGAACAGGAAAGTGGGCCGCTTGAGCGCCTCTTCGTACACGTCGCCCGGCATGCGGCTCAACACGGCCATGGCGCGGCCGTTGCTTTCGTTCATCAAGGCCGCCACCAGCCCCTCCCAGGCGTCCAGGTTGCCGGGATCGACCTCAACGGTCCGCTCATACTCGGCCGCCGCTTCCAGGCTGCGACCCATCTGGTTGAGCAGACCGGCGAATTGCAGCCGAATCGGGCTCATCGCATCGGCTTCGTTGGGCGTGTTGCGCAGCACCTTCTGGAACGCCCGGTCAAACTGCGCCTGACGGCCCGTCTGGCCGTAGATGGACGCCATCAGAATCAAGTGCTCGACATCCTGCTCCAGCGCCAGCGCAATGGACTCGGAGATGCGTCCGGAGCGCTCCAGCGCGGCCGCCACGCCGTCGGAGTCGTGGATCGTGCGAATCAGCGCCTTCCACGAAGCATGGTCGGCGGGGTCGGCCGCCACTACGCGCTCGAACAGCGGCGCGGCCTCGGCGGCCCTGCCCTGCCGCATCAAGACGCCGGCCAATGAGCGCACGGCGTCCAGATTGTCAGGCCGCAGCTCCAGCGCCTCCCGGTAGCGCGTCGTCGCCTCGTCGACGCGGTTCTCCTCCAGCGCCCTGCGGCCGGAGTCCAGCGTGGACCAAAAGCGCGACTCGTTGAGCGACTCCCGCACGACCTGATCGTCGGGAGAAAGCTCCAGCGCCCGTTCCAAATACTGCACCGCGTCGCCAAAGCGCTGTTGCTTCATACGCAGAAAACCAAGCCCGGCGCTCGCCGCCGCGTTGCGCGGGGACGCGCGCAACGCCTCTTGGAAGCTCCGCTCGGCGTCCTCGAGCCGATCCGCATCCAGCGCTTCGTACCCGCGCGCCACGACGGCGCCGCTGCTGTCAACCGCAGCGGGGCGCGCCGAGCGGGATTGCTCGAGTAGTTGCTGCATTTCGGGGTCGGACCCGCCGGCAAGATACGCCTCCAGAGCGGGGATCGCCCGCGCGCTGGGCCCTTCCCAGACCAACGCCTGCCGCCAAGCCGAGCGCGCCGGACGCGCAGATTCAGAATCAGCGGCCACGGCGCGGAGCAGCTCAGCGCCCTCCAGCCGCGTCTCCGGACGATACGTCAGCAGCCGACCCAGCGAAAGCTTATAGGCCGGGGCGTCAGGGAAGCGCGCCGCCAGCCGGCGCAATCCGTTCACCGCATTCGGCCAACCGCCGGGGGTGGCGGCCTCGGTCTCGTAGTAGGCCGCTGCCAAACCTCCGGGAGGCGCCGTCGGACCCACAACCTCGCGGTAGATCGCCATCGCCTGCGTATAGTCCTGGGCGGCCGCCAGCCGCTGGGCCTCAGCCAAACGGTCCTCGCGACCCGCGGTCACCCGCATGGACTCGATCTCCAGCAGCTCGGGACGACCCGGCGCCACGGCGCGAAGACGCCCCAGCAGCCGTTCGGTCTCGACGGAATTGCCCGTTCGCTTGGCCTGCCGGGCCAAACCCAACAGAGCGTCGGACTGATCGGGGTTGGCCAGCAACGCCCGCTGCCAAGTCTGCACGGCGAGGTCGTAGCGGCCTCGGGATTCCAACGACGCCGCCTGCTTGAGTAAGGTGGAGACGGCGGAGTCCTGAGCCGGCGCCGGAAGCCGCCACGGCCCCAGGCCAATAAAGAGGACTAACGAAATCCGCCAAATAGAAGTAAGTGTTTGGACTCGCATGGTTTATGACGATCTCCTAACTTGTAGTCGGCCGCGGGCGTCAAAGCCGAACCGGCCTTCGCTCCAACCCAACGCAAACAGAACCAGATTCTGGTCGTAATATTTCGCCGGCCGGCCGTAGAGCCCGGCGATCGGATCAAATAGCCCATCAACGCGACGACGTTGTTGCTGCGCGGCCCGGAGAGCTCCAAGCGCGTCCAGATACGGCAGCAGCGCCGCTGAAAATCCGACCCCTGCGTGGGGGTCGCGGACCTCCCCGTCAGCCATTACCTCGGCTGGCGGCGCCTCGGTGAGGCGCAGGGACCGCTCCATGCCCGGCATCGCGGAGAGCGCGTCGGCTCGTCCCGGCGTGTCAGGATGCAGCATTCCGGCCCACAGGTAGACCCGTATGGCGTCATAGGAGGCCTTGGCTTCGGACCGCGGCAGCGGTTCGTCGCGAAATCCGCCGCCTTCCCAGTAGGCAACCCAATCCAACACAAAGCCTTGCCGCGACGATCCGGCGAGGACCGCCGGCGTCGCCGCCGCAACCGCGCCCCAGGCGGAGCCCGGCAGAGCGTCCGCCAGGCGCCACAGCGCCTGCAACGGCAGGTAGCTGGCGTTGAGCTGATAAACGCCGGGGCTGGGATTGAAGCCCGCCGGCGCCGGCAGCAGCATCGGTCCCAGACCCCGCAGGTCGACGACCTCGCGCCGCTCGGCCGTCGTCGCCAGCGTCTCGCCCCAAGCCGTTAGCGCCGGATCTTTCCAGATGCGGCCCGCTTCGAGCAGCGTGTAGGCGATCCAGACGTCGGAGTCCGACGCGGAGTTGGGATCCTTCACTTGCTCTCGGCCGGTCTGGTCTCGTCCCCACAGCCAAGCCGGCAGCCGCTCGCCCAGCCGCCCGCCGGCCAGATGACGGTCCGTCCAGGCCAGGATGCGGTCGAAGCGGTCGCGGTCGTCGGCGACCAGCGCGAAGAAGGCGGCGTAGGACTGGCCCTCGGAGGTGGTCGCGTCCTCGGCGTCGGGGTCGATCACGCGGCCGTCGTCGCTCAGGAACCGCGCGGCGTAGCTCTCCCACAACGGCCACCCCTCTGCCGGCGGCGTCGCCTCGGCGCAGCGCGGCCCCAGAGCCGCGCCCAGACCAACGCCCACAGCTGTCGAGACTGCGTCGCGCCGCGTCATCGAGCTGTTTCCAGCCGCAACTCCGCGGCCCTCCGCAGGCGCGAACGCGCCACCAGCGCCACCAGAAAGGCGAAGCCCAGCGCCAGTAAAGGCAACGCCCACAGATAGCGCCGCAGCCAAAAATCCAGGTTCGCCATTAGACTGGGCTCGCCGACATAAAACGCCGCCGGCGCCGTCACAAAGGAACGCAGCCGCCCTTTGGACAAAAAGCTGAAAGCGCCGTAGAGCTCGCCGGCGTCCCCCGCGCCCTGGATGGCGTCCACCAAAGCGGAACCCGCCTCGGGGCCGGCCACGGCGATCGCCACCAGTGCTCGATCCCCGTCGTCGAGCCGGGCGCCTTCCAGCGCCGCCTCGATGGAGGGATTGGCTTGCAGCGCCCGGACCAGATCCTGGCGTTGCCGCCCAAATCCGCCCCACGAAAGCCGCCGGGTCCACTCGCCCTTTCCGGCGTCTTCGCGCAACACCAGCCGAGGCTGCTCAAAGGCGCCCGCCAAGCGCGACGCCCAAGGCGCGAACACGGCGTCGCCCTGCGAGCCGATGACCAGCAGGTGCTTGTCGGCCGGCGCCGGAGCGTTGGCGCTCACGGTCACGCGGTAGGCGCTCAAGCCGGTGTTCGAGCCGAAAAAGCCCATCAGGTTATAGAACATCGACAACGCCGCCGAGTCGGGCTTCTCGGCCAGCACCACGGCTGTCTCCGACAAGTCGGCGTGGCGGGTGAACGGATAGCCGGCGTGCGCCAGCAGATCCAGCCGCGGCAGGGCGGCAAACCGCCGCGACGCCGTCATGTCCAGCTCGGATTCGCCCGCGATCTCCAGCGCCGGATAGGCCGCCGTTCGCCCTTCCGGGGCCCGACGGGTCACCGAAAAGCTCACCTGCAAAGTCGAGCTCGGGTACATCGCCTCCACCGGGACCGGGAACAGGTCCTCCCGCGAGCCCTCGCCGATGTCGTCGTCGCCCTCCAGATCCCGCTTGCCGAGGAAAACGCCATTCATCATCAAAGTCAGCGTCGCCCTGGAGCCCTCGCCCAAATCGCGGACCACGTAGCGCAGTCGCAGCGGCAACCTCCGCGTGGAGCCGTAATTCAGATCCGGCGGGGTGCGAACGTAGAGCTCGAGAGCGCTGTCGCCCACCACGCGTAGCTCGCTGTCCTCGGCAAACGAGGAGAAGAGAATCGGCTGCCCCGGATCCAGCCACCGCGGCGCTTGATCAGCCCGCGGCGTCGGCGGCAGCTTGATGTCGCCGATCTCCGCCATCGCTCCGGCGCCCGAATACAGACCCAGCGCCAGCGCCTGGGCGGCGGTCCTCAGCGACGCGCCGTCGGGCCCGACCAGCGCCAGCACCGCACCATAAGGGTCAGCCGGATTGTCCAGCAGCGCAATCGTCGGCCGCGATTGTCCCGACAGTCCCA
>CAYOPA010000176.1:0-10263 GCA_964405625.1 uncultured Bryobacterales bacterium | reverse complement strand
ACGTTTCTGGAAGTTTGCGAATTTGGGCAGGTCAAGGTCGAGCTCAACCAGGCGCAGATGACGGCGATGTTGCCGCTGAAGCAGTCCAAGATCCTGTTTCGCTCGTTGGAAAATCCGGAGCGGCTGCGGGGATCGAACCTGGCGTGGTTCGGGGTGGATGAGCTGACCTATTGCACGGAGGCGGCTTGGACGCGGCTGGAAGCGCGTTTGCGGGACCCGAAGGCGATGAAGTCGGCGGGGCTGGGTGTTTGGACGCCAAAGGGGTTCGACTGGGTCTATCGGAGGTTCGTCAGCGAGAGGGTTGAAGGCTACGGACTGGTGGAGGCGAAGCCGTTTGAGAACAAGTATTTGCTGGATGGAACGCCGGACTACTACGACAGGCTTAAGGCCAGCTACGACCATCTGTTCTACCGGCAGGAGGTGTTGGGGGAGTATGTCAACACGCAAGCGGGCCAGGTCTACCACACGTTCAACCGGCACGAGAACGTACGGGAGACGGAGATTGAGGCGGACGAGGCGCTGTTGTGGTCGCTGGACTTCAACATCAACCCGATGTCGTCAGTGATCGGAGTGCGGCGGGGGGACGCGGTGTACATCGTGGACGAGATCGTGCAGAGGACATCGTCGACCCCGGAGGTCTGCGAGGAGCTTGTCCGGCGCTATGGCGGGCGGCGGGCGGGAGTGACGGTATATGGAGACGCCAGCGGGCGGCAGCGGCACACGGCGAGCGCGTACTCGGACTACGAGGTAATGAAGCGGTTCTTTGAGCGGCGGCGGTCGATGCAGGTGAGGCTTGTGACGGCGCGATCGAATCCGCCGGTGCGGGACCGGGTGAATCTGGTGAACGCCCGATTGGAGGCGGCCGACGGCGGCCGGAGGCTGTTCATCTCGGCGAAGTGCAAGGAGCTGATCAAGGACCTGGAGCAGGTAGCGTACAAGCTCGATCAAGGGGTGATCGACAAGGACCGGGATCCGGATCGGACGCATGTTTCGGATGCGCTGGGTTACCTGCTATGGCAGGAGTATGGCGCGGCGAGGCGGATGGGCGAGCGGAGCCGTCCGCTGTTTTGAGAGGCCCGCAGACGGAGGGAGACGAGCAGTGAACGAGATCATCGCAACGGAGCATCCGTCGTACCGCGACCGCCGCGAGATGTGGGAGCGCTATCGGGATTTCTACGCGGGCGGCGAGCAGGTGCGCAGGAACGCACCGCGCTACCTGATACGGCGTCAGAAGGAGCCGCATGACGTGTATGCGGAGCGGGTTTCCAGGGCGTTCTACGAGAACTACATGGGCTCGTGCATTGACTGGTACGCGGCGACGCTGTTCCGACGTAGCCCGGGGGTGGAGCTCCGGACGGAGGACTCGGGGGCGAAGGCGTTCTACCGGGAGTTCCTCGACGACGCCGACCGCTGCGGGCAGCCGCTGTTCAGCCTGATGCGGGATGTGTTCATCGACGCGCTGGTGTACGGGCGGAGCTACGTGCTGATCGACTTCCCGGTGGGATCGGGCGGGGCGATGACGCGGGCGGAGGAAGACGCGGCGGGGCTGTCGAGGGCGTATCTGACGCGGGTGACGCCGTTAGAGCTGATCAATTGGCGGGAGGACGAGCGGGGCGATCTGGAGTGGGCGGTCCTGAAGACCGAGAGGATCTACCAGGAGAGCGCCGAGCTGGCGGTCACGGTACAGGAGCAGCGTTGGACCTACTACGACCGCACGAGCTACAAAGTCTTCGTTCGGCGGCGCCGGGAGGGAGAGCCGACGGGGTCGATGGGTGGGATTGAGCTGATCGGCGAAGGGCGGCATGGGCTGGCGGATCAGCAGCGGACGCCGCTGGTGCGGATGCAAGTATCGGACGGAATGTGGCTGGCGAACAAGGCGGCGCAACTTCAGCAAGAGCACTTCAATAAGTCGAACGCACTGTCGTGGGCGCTGCACATGGGTCTGTTCGCGATGCCGGTGATCTACTCGGAGCGCGAGTGGCAACAGATTGTGGGGGAAGCGTATTACATCCAGCTTGGACCGGAGGACCGGTTCGGGTGGACAGAGCCGGAAGGCAAGGTGTTTGATATCGCGGCCAAGAATCTGGATCGACTCAAGGACGAGATCTACAGGGTTTGTTACCTGATGACGCAGGCAGGCGGGCGGGAGGCGCGCAACCTGGGCCAGTCGGGGGCGAGCAAGAAGCGCGATTTCGCGGTGACGCTCGAGGTGTTGCGGGCGTACTCGAAGACGGTGAAAGAGCTGATTCTGCAGGTGCTAAACCTGACGGCAAAGGCACGGAAGGATGAGATTCGGTTTGAGCTGAGCGGGATGGACGATTTCGACGCGCCGGACTTGCGGGAAGAGGTGGAGACGGCGCGGTTGCTGAAGGAACTGGGGCTGAGCTCGCCGCGGTTGGAGAAGGAAGCGGCGAAGCGAGTGGCGCTGCGCTATCTGGAGGGCTGCGGCCAGCAGACGAAGGATCAGGTGTTGGAGGAGATCGAGCAAGGCTGAGCGCCTCGACCTGGGTGTCGAGGCGGCAGGCGTGGGCGCTTGCGCCACGAGGGGGCGGACCGGCTGAGCTGGTCCGCCGTTTGTCGTTCTGGGGAGGCGGAATGGGACCGAATCGATTTGGACAGTCAGGGGCGGGATCAAGCGAAGACGGAGCTCGGGACCTGGGCGCGGCGCTGGCCGAGGAGCGGGAGCGACGGCTGGAGCTCGAGCGGCGGGTGCGGGACTTGGATGAGCAGAGCCGGCGGTTCCAGCAGGAGCGTGCGGAGGCGGAGCGGGTGAACCGGATTCGGGAGGGCTTGCAGCAGCGCGGGGTGCGCAAGACGGACTTGGCGCTGCGGGTGGTCCGCGAGGACGTGAAGCCCGGGGCCGACGGGGAGTTGGTGGCAGAGCTTGGTGGCGCCAGGACATCTCTGGACGAGTATCTGGACCGGTTTGTGGCCGAGAACCCGGAGTTTTTGCCGCCGCGCATTACGGGCGGGTCGGGTGCGACGGGCGGCGGAGGCGGATTCGCGCCGGGGGGGCTGGATCTGGACAGTATCCGGCCGGGGATGAGCGAGGAAGACGCTCGAAAGGCTTGGCGGGAGGTGGCGCGGCTGATGGGGCATCGAGAGCTCTAGGGCGCGGACGGGACCGCAAAGGGGATCGCCAATGGGCGATGGATGAGCCGGCGGAGGTTGCAGGACCGAGGCCGGTTTGGTAGTAACGGCGGCGCGGGCTCAGCGATGGGGCCGGGTCGAGGGGAAAGAGCAATGGAGGAATACTGAATGCCTGCGATTACTTCGACGAACGTGGCCCAGGCGATCGTCAAGCTGGTGGCCGCCGATGCGCTACCGGCTTTGATGGGAAACCTGGTGATGGGAAACCTGGTGAACCGGAACTACGAGCCGGTGTTGGGACAGGCCGGCGACACGGTGAATGTTCCGATTCCGCCGGCGATGACGGCGAACAACATTGCGGAGGGTGGCGTGGTGCAGACCCAGAATCCGAATCTGGGTAACGCGCAGATCGTTCTGAACACCCACGCCGAGGCGACGTTCCAAGTGCCGGACGTGACAAAGGTGCTGGCGGTGCCGGACCTGTTGCAGGTCTACATGGAGCCAGCGGTGGTGGCGATTGCGGAGCGGATTGAGTCCGACCTGCTGGCCCTCTACAGCCAGTTCACGGCCAATCCGACCGTGGGCGCTCCGGGCACGACGCTGACCGAGGCGGTGATCGACAGCGCCGAGACGGCGTTGTTTCAGGCCAAGGCGCCGGCGAGCCAGCCGAAGCATCTGGTGGTGGATGCGGACGCCTACTCGGCGCTGCGGCAGGTGCCGCGGTTCAGCGAGTACCAGTCGGCCGGCGAGGCCGGCGCAAATGCGCTGATTCGAGGCACGGTGGGGCGGATCAAGGACTTCAACGTGTTCCGCTCGCAGTTCGTGCCAAAGACGGGGGCGGCGCCGGCGACGACGCACAACCTGGCGTTCGCGCGGGATGCGATCGGGCTGGTGATTCGGCGTCTGCCGCAGCCATTACCGGGAACGGGGGCGATTGCGGAGTACGCCGAGCTGGGCAATTTTGGGATGCGGGTGGTGATGAGCTACCAGCCGAACACGTTGTCGCAACAGTTCACGGTGGACGTGCTGTACGGGTCGGCGGTGATCCGGCCGAGCTTCGGCGTTCAGGTCGAGTCGTAGAAGGGGTCGCGGGCGAGGGAGGGCGGGCCGCCGACGGCGGTCCGCCCAAGGGGCAATCGGAATGGACTTGAGAGCTTATTACCGCAAGATTCGCGAGACCGAAGCGTCGTTGACGGATGAGTTTCCGGTGCTTCGCAGCGTGGCGACAGAAGCGGGCGGCGTGGGCGGCCGGCTGGTGGAGACCTCGCGGGAGGTTGCGGCGCGGATGATCGTGGACGGCGCGGCCGAGTTGGCGACGCCTGAGGAGGCCGCCGAGCTGCGCCAACGGTCGGCGGAGGCGCAGCAACGGGAGCTGGAGCGTCGGAAGGCGGCGCAGGTGCAGTTTACGGTGATCTCGCAGGAAGACTTGCAGTCGCTGTCGCGGTCGGGCGGCGGCAGGCGGAGGGACTAGGCGATGGCGCTGTTCACCGACGGATTCGCAGCGGAGATTGCGGACCTGCTGGCTTACGAGTCGGACTTGCAGGCAGTGGCTTCGGCAGCGGGGATCGACCTGAGCACGAAGCTCCAGATTGCGCAGACGGAGGTGGGGGCGCAGATCGAAGCGTCGTCACGGCGGCCGGGCAACGTGTTCTACGCGGGAAACGCGGGGTGGCAGTCGACGGGAGCGGAGGCTTCCCTGCCCCGCTTTGAGCTGCCGCAAGTGATTGTGACGCCGCCGCTAAAGCTGTGGCTCACTTTTCAGGCGCTGACCCTGGTATTTCGCGACGCTCATACGCGGAAGGCGAACGACAAGTACCTTCCGAAGTGGCGCGAGTACAAGGAGTTGGCGAAGTGGGCGTCGGAGCTGCTGTTCCAGACGGGGGTGGGATTGACGGCGACACCGATCTCGCGGGCGCAGCAGCCGGAGGTGGGTTTCGCGGCGTCGGGACTGGCGGGGATGGCGTTGTACATGCGGATAACCTGGGCGCGCGGCGACGAGGAGAGCGCGGGGAGCCTGGAGAGGGCAGTGCGCACGACATCGAGCCAGGCGCTCCGGCTTACGCCGCCGCCTGCGCCCGCGGCGGCGACGGGGTGGAACGTATATCTCGGACGCAGGAAGGGCGAGGCGCTGTTGCAGACCGAGCAGGCGCTGGGCGTGACGGACGTTTGGACGATGCCGGAGAGCGGGCTAGCGATGGGGCGGGAGATCGGAGACGGGCAGCGGCCGGATCTGTTCCGTACGGCTCCGAGGTACCTGCAGAGGGGCTGAGGGAAGACGATGGCGAACTTGTGTTTGGCGGCGCTGGAGAAGCTCCGCGGGTATCTCCTGGCGCCCGATGGGCTGAACCATAGGGCCTATGCGATCGCGGTGCGAGACAACGTTCGGCCGCCCAGGATCAGCAATCCAAGCATCGTGATGCGGCACGTAGCGCCGAATTTGAGCGATGCGGGCGAGGTGACGGGCTACCCGGCGGTCTACTTGTATTGCGAACGTCTGGAGAACCGGCTGGAGCGGAAGTTCGCGGCGTTTTCAGGCCGGGTGCACGTAGTGGCCGAGGTGCGAGTCAGCGGCGAGTCGATTGAGTCGATCGACGGCGACGCGGCGCGCTTGTGCGAGGCAGTGATGGGCGTGCTGGCCGACCGTCGCGGGCAGTGGACGCCGGAGCTGGCCTTTGACGGGAAGCTGGATGTGCGGTGGCGGCCGGTGGAGCCGGGAGGCGCACACTTCCGCCAGACGGCACGGGTGGAGATTGAGCTGATCGGGTGCGCCTAAGGCGAGGAGGAAGACAAAGCGATGCCGCAATGTGTGTTGTCGAGCCAGAACCGCTTCTACGTGGAGACGGAGGGGGCGTATGGACAGGTTCCGGCGGTCGGCTCCGGAGACCGAATCGCAGCGGTCCGGCTGCGCGTCCGACAGCGGTTGGAGACGCCGGTGCGCCGAGACAAGACCGGCGGGCGAACGTTTACGGGGTTTCTGCCGGGGCGAAGGCGGGAGACGGAGTTTGAGCTGCTGACGTACTTGGTGAACAATCCGAACCCAGCGGTAGCGCCGGCGATCGGAGCGATGGTGCAGGCGTCGTTGGGGGCGCCGCCGTTGGTTTATCCGGGCGGGTCGGCGAGCGCGGGGTCGGGAGTGAACCAGATCCAATTCAGCGGCTCGCACGGGCTGGCGGTGCGGCAGGCGTTTGGGTTCAACGGTGAGATTCGGTTTGTGAAGTCGGTGGATTCGACGAGCTCGGTGACGGTGAACGCGCCGTTTGCGACGGCTCCGGCAGCGGGAGCCGCGTTGACGCCGGCGGTGACGTATTTTCCGGCGGACGCGCCGCCGAGCGCGTCAATTTTCGACTACTGGGATCCGGGACCGGCGGTGGACCGGATCGTGAACGGGGCGGCGGTGGATCGATTCCGGGTGCGGCTGAACGGGGACTTCCATGAGCTGGAGTTTCTGGGCCAAGCGCAGGATGTGCTTGACAACGTAACGCTTACGCCGGGACAGGGGGGGCTGGGGACGTTTCCGGCCGAGCCGCCGGTTCTCGGCGGTAGCGAGCCGCCGGTTACGGGGCATTTGGGGCAGGCTTGGCTGGGCTTTCCGGTGAGCAAGTTTGTGGCGCTGACGGGGGCGCTGGTCGAGGTGCGAAACGACCTGGAGGTGCGCAACAGGGAGTTCGGCTCGAACACGCCGCTGTGCGCGGCTCCGGGGGTGCGCCGGGTGGTGGCGGACATCGAGTTGTTCGAGAAGGACGACGAGGCGACTCGCGGATTGTATGCCGCGGGGCGGAACGAGTCGCCGATCCAGGTGATGTTCCAGCTCGGCAACGCGACGGGGCAGATGATGGGGGTGTATTTGCCCCAGGTGACGCCGCAGTTGCCGGAGTTTGACGACTCCGAGAGGCTGTTGCGATGGGCTTTTCGTGAAGCGATCGCCTCGGGCGTGGCCAACGATGAAATCGCGGTGGCCTTTGGGTAGCGCGATGCAGTACGAGAGCGTGGCGGAGTATCGCTCGGCCGTCGCCGAGGGGGTGGTTTTTGTCGTACGCCGGATGTCGTTCGGCCGGCGGCTGGAGCTGACGCGGGAGATTCGGAACCTGGCGCAGAGGCAGGCCTTTCTGGAGGCGGATGGGAACCGCGATCCCTTAGCAGAGGCAGACGCGGCGCTGGCGACGGCGGAGATCGACCGGGTTTATCTGCTGTGGGGGTTGGAGCGGATAGAGGGACTCGAGATCGACGGCGAGGCGGCCACGCCGCAGGGTCTGGCGGAGGCCGGGCCGGAGGGGTTGGTGCGCGAGGCGCTGGAGGCGGTCCGGCGTGAGGTTGGATTGAGCGGAGACGAGCGAAAAAACTCCGAGTCGCATTCCATTTCCTGCAAGGCGACCAAGCCGGATGGAGATGCGACGGATGCCGCCGCCTAGGCTTGGAGCGCCAACGGCGCTGCGGGTGGCTGGACGAAGAGGATCGAGGGCCCGCGAAGGTGGTGTGGGTGAGCCGGCTATTCTCGCCGAGCGAGGGCAGGCTGAGCGCGGAGGAGTGCCCGGTGAGCGCGACGCATGGGGAAAGCTGGGCGTGGCTGGAGGAGTTTGCGGCTCGCCGGCGGCTCGGCACAGCGGCTGATCCGACGGAATGGCCCGCGAGACGGGTGGACGCGATGAGTCTGCTGGAAGGCGAGATGGAGAAGTGGATGAGATTTAACGATGCCGAACGGGGATAACGAAACCAGGGCGGTGAACCGCGAGACGACGGCGGCGCTAAAGGAGCTGACCGAGGCGCTGCAGGCCGGCCGAGGCGGCGGCGAGCTAGGGCGGCATGCGGCAGGGGGCGTCACCGAGGGCATGGCGGCGGTGGTTGAGCCGTTGCGGGCGGAACTCTCGGGCGTGGCGAGAGGGTTGGGAGAGGTGAGCGGCGGGCTGGACGCTGGCGCGCGGGCCCTGAGCGGAGTCGCTGAGGGCGTGGCCAATGCCCTACGCGGCGCACTGGGCTCGCTGACTAGGGGGTTGGATCAGGGCGGAGGCCTGGGTTCGATCTTCAGATCGGGGCTTGGACTGTCGCCCCTGGCGGGATCGTTGATCGGTTTGTTTCGAGGTGGAAGCAAGGAAGAGGCCGGGCCGGCGCTCCAACCTTTCGAGTTGCCGAGTCCGATGGCGCTCGAGAGGGCGAACGGTCCGCTGGCGGGGCTGGCGCCCACGGCCCGTGAGGCGGGCGGACGCCTGCGGGAGGTACGGGAGCCGGCGGGCCAGGTGGTGGTAAACGTCCAGGCGATGGATTCGCAGTCGTTCATGGACCGCTCCCATGACATTGCCCGGGCAGTCCGCGACGCGATGTTGCATATGCATCCCGTCAATGACGTGATTGACGAGCTGTAGGAAACAGGAGGAGAAAATGTCACCGAGATTTGCAGAGACGCCTGAGCACTGGAAGCATCCGAACGGGCCTTATCGAAGGGCTCCGGAGGAATTTGGGGCCGAGTGGTGGCTGGTGAATCCGTTCACCACGGCTGAGCCTTGGAAGTTGGCCGATTCGGGTCCGGAGCCGGAGGCGCTGCCGTCCGGGTTTGTGGAGATTTTTGGCCCGAGACCGCGGGCTGAAGACTACATGAACACGAGTAATCCGAGCTTGCTGTTTCGGATCGCCCGTACGCATTGGGAGCAGGACCTACGGCTGTTTGTCAGGGCGGGGTTGCCGGATTGGGCCGATCAGGAGCAGTATGAAGCGGCTACGAGGCTGTATCGGCACTGGGGCATGGGGTCGCCGCATTTTTATGAAGGCGCTCACGGGTGGATGGCTCGATTTCCGGGCTCGCAGGCCCGGGACTTCGAAGCAGCGGCCTGGACGGCGCTGACGGCGACGCACCATGTGATCGCTCAGTATCAGCTCGAGCTCATCGAGCGAGATTTGGTCCCGAAGCAACAGCATCCCTTCGTGCCGCCGCAGGCGTGGCCGAAGGGGGAGAAAGAGGGGGAGGACTAGTCGATGGCGCAGGTGAAACAGGGTCGGTGGGTGACGCCAGCGAGCGAGGGGGTTTCAAGCGCTTTGCGGCTCGGCTCCGACACGTTGGTTGGGTTCTACACGCCCAGCGCGCTGGATGCGCAGGCGCTGAAGCTTCAGGCCAGCCACGACGGGCAGGCGTTCTTCGACGTCGTCGAGGGCGGCGCGGCGTGGGCGGTCGCAGGAGAGCCGAACGCGTACATTCCCCTCGACGCCGCCAAGCTGCTGGGGGCGGTTCATGTTCGTGTGCAGCACCTGGACGGACAAGGCGCACCGGTGGCGGAGACGGCCGAGCGGTCTTTGCTTCCGGTGTTTCGATCGTTCGAGTAAGGGCGGAAGCGACGCCTGCGGCTCAACGCCGGGCACGACGCGGTTCCGGCAGGAGCCGATTCGTCGTGCCCGGTGTGATTGGGCGCGGGTTGTCGCCGCGCTCGGCCTTCCTGGCGATCGGCCTTCGGCTCCGAGGGTCGGCGTCTAGGATGTTTTGCAAAAGCGTGCTTCCGTGGTTTCACAGCCTCCGGCTGACGGCCACGCAGGAGTCGCGGTCGCTACAGTGCGCCGAAATCGCCCTCTTGGGGGCGGATTGTCTTGCCAAAGGTTTACCATGCCATTGCTACTATTTCTACGTCAGTCTCAGGTTGGGGCGGCGCCGCCATTTCCCCCCAGCTACGACTACTACGTGAACCAAGCGAGCGGTAGCGACGGGAACGACGGACTGTCGCCCGGCGCTGCGTTCGCGACACTTTCGGCGGCGCAGGCGGCCGCGCTGACTTTTGGGAACGGCGTGCGGATCGGGCTGGCGCGTGGTTCGGAGTGGCGCGAAGAGTTGGCGCTCGGATCACTGAATAACGTGACCGTGGCGGCCTACGGCGATGGGGTGTTGCCTGTCTTGCGCGCCGATGACGTGCTGTCTTCCGGCGACCTCACGAACGATGCGACCCACACCAACACTTGGCGGGTTTCCTGGACGCCGACGGATGCGATTGAGGGCGTGGCTCCCAATGTGTTCGTCGATGGCGTCAGGCTGACGCGGGCGGCCAGCGCGGCGGCTTGCAACGCGGCTGCCGGCTCGTACTACTCCAACAACGTCGTCACTGTTGGCGTTGCCCAGGATGTCTACATCCATCCTCCGGGCTCCACCAACCCGACCAGCGACGGCAAGGTCTACGAGATCACGCGGCGGAATTACGCGCT
>CAYOPA010000175.1:0-10271 GCA_964405625.1 uncultured Bryobacterales bacterium | reverse complement strand
CGGTCGAGCAGGCGTTCCACGCCGGGCTCAAGCTCAATCGCCGGCGGATGGGAGCGGTAGCGGGCGAGCATCGTCGCCAGCCTCTCCGGCGGCAAACCGCGTAGCCGCAGCCAGCAGCCGAACGGGTCGCCCGACGGCTCGCGCTCCACGGCGGCCAGCAGCTCTCGTTCCGTGCGGGCCGGATCGAGCCCCTCAGCGTCGGCGATCGCGCGTGCGGCCTCCCGCGCGCCGCTGCGGACGTACTGACGCTCCAAATACAGTGTGTCGTCGAGATCAAAAACAACCGCCGCGCAGGCTTTGACCCGCGCGGCGGCGTTTGCATCGACGGTCACAAGGGACCGATCGGCGGTTTTTTGGGAATACTCTAATCGTCGGCCTTTTCGGCGCTACCGGCCGTGGTCACTTCCATGCCGTCCTTGCCCATCTGCTCGATCTCGGCGAAGTAGACCTTGCGTTCTTCGTCCATCGCCAAGTTCGACAGCATGACGGACACCGAGTCCTGCAAGCCCACCTCGATATCGGCCTTCGGCTTGCCGCCGTCGCGCACGTCGATCAGGAAGCTTTCGAGCTCGACGTACTCGGGGTCCTTCGCCTCGGTCGGCGCCATGATGCCCTTGCGGTACATCCAGCGCTTGGCGTATTCGAATTCCTTCTCGATGAAGCCGACGTCGGAGCCGCTCAAGTCGCGAAGTTGCGGGACCAGGGGCAGCCCTTCGCCCTGCTCGAGCGTATCGGTTCCAACCGTGGCGCCAGCCTTCCAGGCCTCGCCGGAGGCCGCCTGCTCGCCCATCTTCTCCTTCATCGGGTCGCGGAACCACATGCCCTCGCCATAAGGGATGAGCGTGATCTCGATGGCGCCGTCGGTGCCCATAATGACCTCGCGGCAGCCGTCGCCGGGGATGCGGCGGCCTTCCAGGTGGCGGTTGGTGGTGATCGAGCTGTACTGCAGTTTCTCGCCGCCGGGATACTCAAAGATGAGCTGGATGTTGTCGAAGATGTCGCGGCCGTCCTTCCAGTAGTCGATGCCGCCGACGCCCATCACCGAGACCGGGTGGGAATCGAGGAACCAGTCGGCCACGTCAACCTGGTGGGACATGAGCTCGGCGCAAAGCCCGCCGGAATACTTGCGGTAGAGCCGCCAGTTAAACTGTTCTTCCATCTCCGGCGGAGCCTGCCGACGCCAGCTCGTGTTGCGGTGCCATTGGGCCTGGATGTGGGTGACCTTGCCGATGGCGCCGTCGTCGATGAGCTTTTTGGCCGCCGCGTAGAACTGACTGTAGCGGCGTTGCAGACCGACCTGGATCACCAAGTTCGGGTGCGCCTCATGCACGGCGCGGAGCCCGTGGACCTCGGCCGGGGTGAACACCAGCGACTTCTCGCAGAAAACGTGCTTGCCGGCCTCAAGCGCGGCCTTAGTGACGGGATAGTGCGCCCACAGCGGCACCGTGATAAAGACAGCTTCGACGTTGGGGTCGTCAAGGAGCTTGTGATAGTCGGTGTAAGGCGTCGCCTTGCCGCCAAAGAGCTCCACGGCCTGACGCAGGTTCGGCTCATAGATGTCGCAGACGGCGACGCACTCGCCGATGTCGATCTTGGTCATGTGCCGTTCGAGCAGGCGGTAGCCGCGGCTGCCGGGTCCGATCCAGCCGTATTTGACCTTGGTATCGGCCGCCTTGGCGCGGCGTACGGCCGGAGACTTGCTCGACAGGGCCGCGGCGGCGGCCGTCGCAGCGCCGGCCGCCCTGACGAAGGAGCGCCGATTGACCTCCGTCTGGGGCTTCTCGTGCGAAGGGGTATTTGCAGGCGCGGCCTGCTTTGTCTTGTCTGCCATGTCGAACCTCGTTGGGGTGGATGAATCCATCGGTATTCTAGGTTAGCCGATGGCTGAACGCAAACGGCGGCCCGCGCGCCGGCTGCCATACTGCGAGGCAGTCATGCAGTACCGCCGCGCGCCTGTCTTCCTTGTTTTCCCGCTGTTGACAGCCGCTACGGGTTGCTGGCTTGCGCCCAGGCAGGCCGTGGTTCAAGAGTTGGACCCTCCGACGATCGGGGCGGAATTTTGGGCCGCTTGGGGAGACGGCAAGGCCGAGGTCGCCTCCTACGACTTGGTCCACGCGCACTACGGCGCGCCCCGGCGAGGAACGGCCGTGGCGATCTTCGTCACCGAGACGTTTGACCCCGAGCGGCGGGTGAAGTCCGAAAGCGGCCAGGGCGTGGCTGTGATGAAGCTCAACCTGGCCGAGGACTTTCCGACCGGGATCTATGACTACAACCTGATGACCAGCGCGTTCGTTTCCCTGGAACCCGCCTTGGGCCGAACGGCGGGCGCGCCGTATAAGATCAGCTTCTCCGCCCAGGAATGGTGCGGCCACGTCTGGCAGCAATGGCTGTTTGACGCGGCCCAGATCCGCCGCACCGCCCACAGCTACTTCGAAGGCGAAGCCGATGAGGACACCGCGATAGCTCTGCACCCCCGCGGCGTGGCCGAGGATGCGCTGTGGCACTGGGCGCGCGGCTTCAGCGCACCGGTCGTGGCGCCGGGCGGCAACGTCGATGTGCTGATGATGCCGGCAATGAAGCGGCTGCGCCAGCCCCATCAGGCGCCGGCTTGGGTGGCGGCCACGCTGTCGCGTTCCGGCGCCGCCGAATGGATCGAGGTTCCGGCCGGGAACTTCGAAGTCGAGCGCCTCACAGTGGCCGCGCCCGGGTATACGCGGGCGTTCTTCGTGGAAGCCGCCGAGCCTCGGCGCATCATTCGCTGGGAGACGAGCGAAGGGGAGTCGGCTGAGCTGATCGCGGCCGAGCGCCTGGAGTATTGGAAAATGAACGGCCTGGAGGATGAAGGGGCTGTCGAGCGTTTGGGGTTGAAGCCGCGCCCGCCGCGGACGATGTGAGCGGGGAACGTCGGCCAAATAGTCGGCGCCGGAAAAAATCGAGGCGCCAGGGTTTACCTGGCGGGTAGGCGGCGGCTCGAGAGCCCGCGCCACGGGCGGGTTTTCAGGGGGTCTTGCCGGGGGACGGTTTGCGCTGGTCGACGAGCTTGGTCTTGCCCTGGTCGAGCAGCTTGGTTTTGCCTTCGATCCAAGCTTCGCGGACACGCTCGAAGCCGTCGCTGTAAGCGCTCCGCAGCGAAGTCGGTGCGACCCAGGAGGCCGCGCGCGCCGAGTGCAGCACTAGCGGGGCGAGCCGTGAGTCCGCCACGGTCGCTTCGGCGCCGGCGATCGGCGCGAAGGCGACCACCGCCAGCACCAGCGCGGTGGCGAACACGGCGCCGCGTACCAGCCCAAAGGCGCCGCCGAGCAGCCTGTCCACCCAGCCCAGGCCCGCCAGACCCCACAGCTTTGCCAGCAGCGCGGCCACCACGGCTCCGGCGGTCAAACAGGCGAGCACGATCGCCAAAAAAGCGGCGAAGCGAGCCCATTGCGGGTCGGCGATGTGGGGCGCGAGATACTCCGCGGCAACGCGCTCGTAGCCCCACATCGCCGCCACGATGCCAAAGACCAGCGCCACAATCCGCACGACTTCGCGAGTCATGCCGTTGCGCAGGGCGGTCAGAAATGAAAATACAAGAATCCCGCCGATCGTTAGATCGAGCCAGTTCATCGTCATGGTAGATCTCCATTGCCCGGCGCGCCGTTAGCGGGATTGGCGGCGCGCGACTCGTTTCCAGCCAGTATAGCCGTCCGCGGGCGGTTCATCAGTCGTCGAGGTCCCAGCCGCCGTCCATCGCCCCAAGCGCATCCCGAAGCCGAGGGCTAGCCGAGCTTCAACTGGTCGTGGGCGGCCTTCCGGCCGCCCCGATCAGCTTCTTGGCCTGCTCGACCCAGCCGTCCCGCCGGATGCGGCCCGGAATCGAGCTCAAGCCCGCCTCGATCCGGGCAACGTCAGCGTCGGTCCAGGCTGCGATCTGGGCGTAGCTTTCCACGCCGAGCTCGCGCAGCCGCTGCTCCAGCGCCTTGCCGACGCCCTTGATGCGCTTGAGGTCGTCGGGCGAGGGTTTCACCAGCGCCGCCTGCTCCGGCTTGGCCCGTACTTGCGAGCCCGTGGCCTGCTGCTTGGATTTTTCGAGCTCGCGCTGCGCCTGCTGCCAGCGGTCACGCAGATCCTTGAGCTCGTTGGCGTGGCGGAGCTCCGTCTCGCGGCGGTCCCGCAAAGTCAGCGCACGCCACACCCACACGCCCAGCCCGAACCCGGCCAGTGCGGCGGCGAGCAGCGTAATTGCTTGAAAAGTGGCTTCTTCCGACATGTTGGAGCAAGCGCGTAAACGATGCGATCGGGCGGCGCACCGTAGCCCAAGCGTACTACTCGGGCCATTTCGGCGCCAGTCCCGTTCGGGTGCGCCAGCCTATACTGAGGAGTTTATGACCGCACGCCGGCCCGCCGCCATCGACATCCCATTTGAAAAATTCACGCTCGACAACGGGCTGACGCTGCTGGTCCACGAGGACCGCAAGGCCCCCATCGTAGCCGTGAACGTCTGGTACCACGTCGGCTCCAAGAACGAGCGACCCGGCAAGACCGGCTTCGCGCATCTGTTCGAGCACTTGATGTTCAACGGCTCGGAGCACTTCAACGACGACTATTTCCAGGCCATGGAGCGCATCGGCGCCACCGACCTCAACGGCACCACCAACAACGACCGCACCAACTATTTCCAGAACGTCCCCACCCCGGCCCTCGACATCGCGCTGTGGATGGAGTCCGACCGCATGGGCCACATGCTCGGCGCCATCGACCAGGCCAAGCTCGACGAGCAGCGCGGCGTGGTCCAAAACGAAAAGCGGCAAAACGAGAACCAGCCCTACGCCATCGCCCACGAGCTGATCACAAAGCGCACCTTCCCCGCCGGACACCCCTACAGTTGGACCGTCATCGGCGAGATGGAGGACCTGGAAGCGGCCTCGCTGGAAGACGTGCACGCCTGGTTCAAGAGTTACTACGGGGCCGCCAACGCGACCTTGGTCCTGGCCGGCGACATTGACGCCCAAACAGCCCTGGCAAAGGTCAACCACTACTTCGGCTCGATCGACCCCGGCCCGCGCGTCGCTCGCCTGCGGCAAGACATCGCCAAGCGCTCGGGCGAGTGCCGCGAGTCGGTGGAAGACCGCGCGCCGCAATCGCGGCTCTACCAGGTGTGGAACGCCCCCCGCTGGGGCGATCGCGATGCGACTTTGCTGGATTTGGCCACCGATGTGCTCTCCGCCGGCAAGAGCTCGCGGCTCTACAAGCGGCTGGTTTACGAAGAGCAGGTCGCCACCAATGTCCGGGCCTCCATCCATCCGCGCGAAATCGCAGGCCAAGTCTCGCTGACGGCAACGGCGCAGCCCGGGCAGGAGTTGGGCCGGATCGAGGAGCTGCTGCGGGAAGAGCTCGATCGCTTCCTCTCCGGCGGCCCCACCGAGGAAGAGATGACGCGCATCCGCACGATGCAGCGCGCCTCGTTCGTGCGCGGGCTGGAGCGAATCGGCGGCTTCGGCGGCAAGTCGGATATCTTGGCCAAGAACCAGGTTTTTGCCGAGGACCCCGCGTTCTACCACACCGAGCTGGAGCGGCTGGAGAGCGCCACGGCGGAGGACGTTCGCGACGCCGCGCGGCGCTGGCTGACCGACGGCGTCTACTCGTTGGAGGTCCGCCCGCTGCCCAACCGGACCTCGTCGCTGCCGAGGGTGGACCGCTCCAAGCTGCCCGAGGCGGGCGACTTCCCCGCCCTGCGTCTGCCCACGACATTGCGACGGCGAACCGCCAGCGGAATGGATCTGCTCTCGGCGCGTCGCCGCAAGACGCCGACGGTCGAGCTGAGCCTGCTGCTCGACGCCGGCTACGCGGCCGACCAGTTCGCCTCCCCCGGCGTCGCTTCGTTGACGATGGCGATGCTCGACGAAGGGGCGGCGGGCATGACATCGCTCGAAATCAGCGACCGGCTCGACTCACTCGGGGCTCGTCTGTCAGCCGGCGCCGGGCTCGACACCTGCGCGGTGCGCCTGTCGGCGTTGCGCGAGAACCTGGAGGCCTCGCTGGAGCTGTTCGCCGAGGTGGCGCTGCATCCGTCTTTCCCTGAAGCCGAGCTCGAACGGCTCAAGAAGCTCCAACTCGCCCGCATCGCCCAGGAAATGGCCACGCCGCAGGCCATGGGGCTCCGGCTGCTGCCGGGCCTGATCTTCGGCGACGATCACGCCTACGGGGCGCCGCTGACAGGCAGCGGCGACGAGGAATCGGTCCGGGCCGTCACGCGAGCCGACGTCAGCGCGTTCCACGGAACCTGGTTCATGCCGGAGTCGGCGGCGACCGCCGTGGTCGGCGACCTGAGCGAGGAGGAGATCGCCGAGCTGTTGGAACGCGCTCTGGCGCAATGGCCCTCGACGGCTCGTCCGCCCGCCAAACACATCCCGCCGGTCAGCCCGCCGGCGGCCTTGCGCATCTTCCTGGTCGACAAGCCCGGCGCCGATCAGTCCGTTGTGATGGCCGGCCTGCCCGCGCCGCCGATGGGCGCCCAGGACGACATCGCCATCGAGGTTTGGAACGACATCGTGGGCGGCGCCTTCACCTCGCGCATCAACATGAACCTGCGCGAGGACAAGCACTGGACCTACGGCGCCCGCAGCGTGGTGGTCGACGCCAAGGGTCCGCGCCTGTTCATCGCCTACTCGGCTGTGCAGGGCGACAAGACGGCTGCGGCCATGACGGAGATTGACCGCGAGCTGCGGGGCGTGCTGGGCGCGACGCCGCTGACCGACGAGGAGATCGAGAAGGCCAAGAAGCGCCAGACGCTCCAGTTGCCGGGCCAGTTTGAGACGCAGGCGGCGGTGCTGTCAGCGTTGCGGGAACAGGTGGTCTACGGCTTTCCGGCCGACTACTACCAAACCTACCCGACCAAGGTGCGGGCGTTGACCCGAGAGGCCCTGGACGACGCCGGCCGCGGCTTTGTGGACCCGGACCGGATTACCTGGGTCGTCGTGGGAGACCGGAAGGCGGTTCGCAAGGAGATAGAGGCGCTGGGCTGGGCGACGGTCGAGGACCTGGAGACAGCCTAGCAGCTCCAGTAGCGACGGACATTCCGGCCCTTGCGCTACGGCCCTCCGGCCTGCGAGGTTAGAATGCCAGGGTAGCGTCCCGATTCGCGCCCGGCGCCGACAATCAATGGCCCTAAAGCTATACAACACCCTCACCCGGCGACTGGACGACTTCCAGCCCGCCGACGGCAAGACCGTTCGGATGTATTCGTGCGGTCCGACGGTCTACAACTACGTCCACATTGGCAACCTTCGCACTTTCACCTTCCAGGACATTCTGCGCCGCTATCTGCGCGTCAGCGGCTGGCAGGTCGACCACGTCATGAACATCACCGACGTGGATGACAAAATCATCGCCAACGCCAACGCCGCCGGACAGACAATCCACGACTACACCGGCCCCTATCGCGACGCCTTCCTGGCCGATTGCGACACGCTGCGGCTGGAACGGCCCGAGCGCATTACCCCGGCCACCGAGTACGTCCCGCAGATGGTCGAGCTGATCACGAAGATGCGCGACAACGGCCACACCTACGAGAGCGAAGGCTCCACCTACTTCCGCATCGCCTCGTTCCCGGAATACGGGAAGCTGTCGAAGATCGACGTGCAAGGCATGCGGGCCGGCGCGCGGGTGGACCAGGACGAATACGAAAAGGACAACGCCCGCGACTTCGCCCTCTGGAAAGCGGCGCGCGAGGGCGAGCCTTCCTGGGAGAGCCCGTTTGGCCCGGGCCGGCCGGGCTGGCACATCGAGTGCTCGGCGATGGCGATGGCCACGTTAGGTGAAACGCTCGATATCCACACCGGCGGCGTCGATCTAGCGTTTCCGCATCACGAAAACGAGATCGCCCAGTCCGAAGCCGCCGCCGGCAAGCCATTCGTGCGTTTTTGGATCCATGCCGAGCACCTGCTGGTGGACGGCCAGAAAATGTCGAAATCGCTGGGGAACTTTTATACCCTGCGCGATCTGCTCGACAAGGGTTATCAACCCGAGGCGATCCGGTATCTACTCGCCTCCACGCCCCACCGCAAGCAGCTCAACTTCACCTTCGAGGGGCTGGAAGCGGCGGCGGCGTCCATTGAGCGGCTACGCAACTTCGCGCGCCGCATGGAAGATAATTATCCGCCCGGCAAAAGCGCCGAAATCGAGCGGCTTGCCGCCGAGGCGCAACAGAAATTCCGCGAGGGCATGGACGACGACCTCAACACCGCCCAGGCCCTCGCCGCCGCGTTTGACTTTGTGCGGGATGTCAACATCAAGATCGACCAGGGTAAATTCCGCGCCGACGACGCCGACTCCGCTTGGCTCGTGCTCGATCTGTTCGACTCAATCTTCGACGTGCTGCAATCGGACGAAACCGGAAAATTGCCCGCCGAAGAGATTGAGAAACTCATCACCCAGCGCATTGAAGCCCGCCGGGCGCGCGATTTCGGTCTCGCCGACCAGATCCGCGACCAGTTGCTGACTCAAGGCGTGGTGCTCGAAGACGGGCGCGGCGGCACGCGCTGGCATTACGTCAACGGCTGAAAATCAGCAGCCGCATGTCGAAGGAGCGAGATTGCGAAATGGCCGAAGCAAAGAAAGGAGATACCGTGCTGGTGCACTACACCGGCACTTTGCCCACCGGCGAGGTTTTCGATTCGTCGAAGGGCCGCGACCCGTTGGAGTTCCAGCTCGGCGCGGGCATGGTGGTGCCGGGCTTTGAAGCGGCGGTTACCGGCATGAAGCTCGGCGAAAAGGTGACAGAGACGATCCCGGCCGACAAGGCCTACGGGCAGCGTCGCGACGAGCTCGCCGTCAAGGTGGAGCGCAGCCGCGTGCCGGAGGGCGTTGAGCTCGAGGTCGGCGGCCGGCTCCAGGTCCAGACCCAGGACGGCCGCACCGCCCCCGTCGTGGTCACTGAGATTACAGACGAGGCGGTGCATCTCGACGCCAATCACCCGCTGGCCGGCCAGGACCTCACCTTTGAGATCGAGCTGGTCGAGATCAAAGCCGCCTGAGGGCTTTGACTGAGCTTCCATGCGAACCCTCGACGTCGGTTGCGGCCGGAATAAACGCCCGGGCGCAATCGGCGTCGACAACAACCCCAACACTGCGGCCGACGCGCTGGCCGACATCAATGGCGGTCGACTGCCCTTTCAAGACGGCGTCTTTGACCGCGTGGAGCTCATCCACGTCATCGAGCACGTCGAAGACGTCGTACGCACCATCGAAGAGCTCCATCGCGTGTGCCGTCCCGGCGGAATCATCCGCCTGGAGACGCCGCACTATACCGATTTCAGCTCGTTTTGCGACCCCACCCACCGCTGGCACCTCAACAGCTTTTCGTTCCGGTACTTCACCGAGGACGGCGGCTTCAGCTACTACTCAGGCGCCCGTCTGCGGCAGCGGTCGCTGCACGTCAAGATGTTGAAGCTGTGGAAGTTACTAGGCTTTGAGCTGCTGGTCAACCGCTCCCGCGCGTTCCGCAAATTTTGGGAATTCTACCTGTGCTACGTGATCCGCGGCAAGGCGATGGTTTTTGAGTTTGAGGTCATCAAGGCGTAGCTCTGCTACCTTGCAGACTTGGCCGACCAAATCCATCTTGAGGCGCCGGACGAAGCCGCCGGCGTCCGCCTCGATCGCTTTTTGGCGGACGCGCTCACCGACTTTTCGCGCACCCGCATTCAGAGCTGGATCCGAGACGGCCGGGTGCTGGTGGACGAGCGCACCGCGCGACCGTCCACCAAGCTCGAAGGCGGCGAATCGATCGAGATCGACCCCCAGCCGCCCGTTCCGCTGCGCGCCGTGGCGGAAGACATTCCGCTGGACGTGCTCTACGAGGACGAGGACTGCGTGGTCATCAACAAGCCGCCGGGCATGGCCGTCCACGCCGGGGCCGGGGCCGCCGGCGAGTCAGGCACGCTCGTCAACGCCCTGCTCCACCGCTACTTTGGCAAGCTGTCGAGCATCGGCGGCGAGCTGCGGCCCGGCATCGTCCACCGTATCGATCGATTCACCAGCGGCGCCATTGTGGCGGCCAAGACGGACCGCGGCCACAAGGCTCTGGCCGAACAGTTTGAGTTTCGTACGATCAAGAAAACCTATCTGGCGATCGTATGCGGCCATGTCGGCGACCCTTTGGTGGACACCCGTCCGAAAAAGGGGCGCGTCGTCAAACCCGACGCCACTGCCTGGATTCGGCTGGAGACTCCGATCGGCCGCGACCGCCGCCAGCGCGCCAAGATGGCCGTCGTCGCTCTGGGAAGGCCCGCGATCAC
>CAYOPA010000174.1:6488-10301 GCA_964405625.1 uncultured Bryobacterales bacterium | reverse complement strand
TCGTTCAGGCCGCCGCCGCCTGATCCAGATGTGGAAACTCCAGGTAGGGGCGGCCTTCCGGCCGCCCCTACAGGCCCAGCGCCGCTAACTGCTCTCGCAACTTCGCTTCCCCTTCAAACACCTCGGCGTGGATACCCAGGGCACGGGCCCCTTCGATGTTCTCCGGCCGGTCGTCAGTGAAGAAGCATTCTTCAGGTTTGGACCCCGTCGCCTCCAGCGCCGCCTCGTAGATTTCCCGAGCCGGCTTCATCGCGCCGACCTCGTAGGAGAGGACCGTCGTATCAAACCGCCGTACGACGGGGTATTTTTCGCGCAGCCAGTGGAAGTGCAGCTCGTTCGTATTCGACAGCATCGCCACCCGCACGCTCGATTCAAGCTCGTCCAGCAGCTCCTCGCCGACCAGCTCCTCATCGCCGAAAATGTCGCACCACAGCGAGCCGAAGTCGTCGAAATCCATCCCCACGCCCAACAGATCGTCCACGCCCCGATGGAACTCCGCCGAGCTGATCCGCCCGCTCTCATAGGGAACCAACAGCCCACACTCTTCCAGCAGGCGGGCGACTTCGCGCTCGCTCAGTCCCGTCAGTCTGGACGCCTTGCGATACGCGCGGTCGAAATCCACCGGCGTCAGCACATTACCAAGATCAAAGAGCACCGTGCGAATCATCGTTATCGACCTACCGCCTTGAGGATCATCGCCACGCCGGCGATGATGATGGCGACCGGCCACAGCTCCCACAGCCCGAACGTAATCAGCTTAAGGTTGGAGGCCAAAAAGTAGGCCCCCAAGCCCACCAGCACCGAGCCGCCGACCAGATTGTCGCGGTTGCCCGGCCGCAGCAGCATCCCGCCGCCGATCACCAACAGCGCCACCGGCCAGAACCGCCAGATCGCCCGCCATTCCAGGTCAATCCAGCCCAACGCGTCCATCTGCAGTGCGGCGCCGCTGATCGTCAGCGCCAAACCCAGCACGCGGTTGCCGCCGGAAAAGATCAGGTGCAGGCCAAACGCCACCACCAACAGCGGCCAGACCTGCTGAAAGCTTCGCAGCGACAGGTAGCCGAAGTTGTGAGCCAGCAGGATCACGCCCAGCGCGACAATCAACAACCCGGGCAGGGCGCGCGGGCTCAACAGGCTTTTCTTAGGCATTGGGTTTGGCTGCGGACTCCACGTCGCGCATCACGCGCAAGGTGTTCTCGCCCAGTATCTTCGATATGTCGTTTTCGGACAATCCGCGCCCGGCGAGGCCTTGCACCAGATTCATCGTCGTCGAGCAGTCCTCCATGCCCTCGGGCAGCTCTTCGCTGACGCCGTCGAAATCCGAGCCCAGCCCGACGTGTTCCACCCCGCCCACTTTCACGGCGTGCTCAAAGTGGTCGAGCAGGATTGACAGCGGCGTGCGCCCGATCTCGTCGAGCTTGCGGATCTGGCGGGCGAATTCCGCTTCGGCCAGGGCGACCTTGTCGCCGGCGAGCTTTTCTCGCAACTCGGCGAGCTCGGCTTTGTTCGCCTCGTCCCAGACCGAGGAGCGCTTGCGGAAGTCGTCGTCCAGGAAGCCGTTGTAGTAGTTGATGTGGACCACGCCGCCGTTGTCGGCCACCTTGCGGATCATCGAGTCCGTCAGGTTGCGGGCGTGGGAGCCGATCGCGCGGCAGGAGGAGTGCGACGCGATGACCGGGGCCTTGGAAGCCTCCAGCACGCCGTCGAACGTCTTGTCGGAGATGTGCGATACATCGACCAGCATGCCCAGGCGATTCATCTCGGCGACCACTTCGCGGCCGAATTCGGTCAGGCCGGGGTCATCGGCCGGGACGTCTCCAGAGGAACCGGCCCACGGCAAGTGCTTCGTGTGGGTCAAGGTCAGGTAACGGCCACCGCGATCAAACAGCGCGCGCAGGTTGGCGAGGCTGGAGTCGATCATGTGGCCGCCCTCCACCCCCAGCAGAATGGCGATCTTGCTCTCGGAGCGCGCGCGTTCGATGTCGGCGGCCGTCGTGGCGAGGAACAGGTCGGCGGGGTGTCGGGCGACCTCTTTTTCGATGGCGGCGATGATCTCCGCCGCCTCCTGGAACTTCTCAGGCGTCGGCCCGCGCTTGCCGGGGCAATAGACCGAAAAGAAGACGCCCGTGTAGCCGCCTTCGCGCAGCCGCGGGATATCGACCTGGCCGTAGTCGTTGCGCCTGCCCAGGTCAAAGCCCTCGGCCGTGATGCGCATCGGCGTATCGCAGTGCAGGTCGATCACGTGCGATCGTTCCAGGAACGATTCTTGCGGCCCCGCTGAGGCTTCAGTGGACGACTCCGCTTCGGGGACGGGCGGTGCGCAGGCGGAGAGGGCGGCGGCGCCGGCGGCCAAAACCCATTGGCGGCGGTTGAGCGGCATACACAATTGTAAGTCCGCTACGGTAGTGATTGCCTTATGAAAAGAGAGAATGCCGTAGCGGCGCTGGAAGCCCGCCAAGGCCCGTGGGACCTGCTCATCATCGGCGGCGGCGCCACCGGCCTGGGTTGCGCCATCGACGCGGCCTCGCGCGGCTACAAGACGCTGCTGCTGGAGATGCACGACTTTGCCAAAGCGACATCCAGCCGCTCCACCAAGCTCGTCCACGGCGGGGTGCGCTACCTCCAGCAAGGCAACATCGCGCTGGTGCTGGAAGCCCTACGCGAGCGCGGACGGCTACAAGTCAACGCGCCCCATCTGGTGAGCAATCTGGCCTTCGTGGTCCCCAACTACGATTGGTGGGAAGGCCCTTTCTACGGCATCGGCATGAAGGTTTACGACGTGCTGGCCGGACGCCAGAATTTCGGACGCTCCAAGCGCCTCAGCATCCGCCAGACGCTGGAACGCTTGCCCACGATCGAGCCCAAGGGCCTGCGCGGGGGCGTGATCTACTACGACGGGCTGTTTGACGACGCCCGGCTGGCGGTGAACATGGCGCAGACGGTGGACGAGCTCGGCGGCGTCGCGCTCAGCTACTTCCGCGTCAACAGCTTGACCAAGGACTCCGGCGGCCAGATCAACGGGGCCGAGGCCGTGGATCAGGAGACCGTCAAACCTTACTCCATCCAGGCGCGCGTGGTGATCAACGCGACCGGCATTTTTACCGACACCATCCGCAAGATGGACGACCCCGGCGCCGTGGACACGCTGCGCCCCAGCCAGGGCGCCCACATCGTCCTCGACAAGTCCTTCCTGCCCGGCGACGCCGCCATCATGGTTCCCGAAACGGACGACGGTCGGGTGTTGTTCGCCATCCCTTGGCTGGACCGCGTGGTCGTCGGCACCACGGACGAGGAGGTCGCGGGTCCGGATCTGGAGCCGCGTCCGCTGGACCAGGAAGTGGATTTCCTGGTCGAGCACGCCGCCCGCTACCTGACCAAGGACCCCACCCACGCGGACATTCTGAGCGCCTTCGCCGGCATCCGCCCGCTCGTCTCCCACCCGGGCGCGGTCGGCGGAGCAACCAAGGAGATTTCACGCGAGCACGTGCTGCACATCTCCAACAACGGCTTGGTGACGATCTCCGGCGGCAAGTGGACCACCTACCGCAAGATGGCCGAGGACACGATCGACCAAGCCGCCGCCCTGGCCGATCTACCCGAAAAGCCCTGCGTGACCAAGACGCTGCGCATCCACGGCTGGACGGAGTCGCCCGAGGCTTTGGGGTCGTACGGCTCGGACGCGCCCTTCCTGCAAAAGCTGATTGAGGAGCAGCCGGAGCTCGGCGAGCAGCTCGACCCGCGCCTGCCGCTCAACGCGGCGCAGGTGGTTTGGGCCGTGCGCGAGGAGATGGCGCGGTCGGTGGAAGACGTGCT
>CAYOPA010000174.1:0-6478 GCA_964405625.1 uncultured Bryobacterales bacterium | reverse complement strand
GCGAGTGGCGGCGCTGATGGCGTAGGAGCTCGGCCGCTATCAGGAGTGGAGCGCCGCCCAGGAGCGGGAATTTCGAGAGCTCGCCGCCGGCTACATCGTGGGCCCCGCGTAGTTCACCAGCCCCGCCTTCGCGCACAACCGCAAGGCCCGCGGACGGAGGCGGCAGCGGCCTCTGGTCCAGATGATCCGTCCGCAATCGCTTGCCCATTGCCCCATCCTTCGGCCTCACGCCCGGCCCGTCAAAGCATTTTCTACCCCATTTGCTTGAGCTTTGTTCGCTCGACGGATCTATCCCCGACAGACTCCGAGCATGGTTTCGGCTTTGTTGGGGTCGTCGTCAAGCCAGCCGATCGGCTCAAACAGGCCGCCGCGCCGCCGCCGCTCGTCCAGCAGCAGGTGCGTCCTTACCGTCTTCAGGCCGCGCGCTCCTTGCCGGGGCCGGCGGCGGCCGGCTTTTCCGAGGACTCGTAGTAGCCGTAGCTCCGGTAGTAGCCGTACTCGGGCCGGCCCAGGTCGACGCGGTTCATCACAAAGCCCAAAAAGCGCACCCCGGCGTCGTCAAAGCTCTGTTTGGTACGCGTCAGCGAAGCCCGCTCCGTTTTGTCCGACACGACCAGCACCAGCCCCTCCACGTAGCGGGCGATGGTGCGCGAATCCGGCAGCGTCAGCGACGGCGGCGAGTCGATCACCACGTGGTCGAAGCGTTCGGCGGCTTCGTCGAGCAGCCGCGCCAAACGGGGCGAGTGCAACAGATCGGCAGCGTCGTCGGTCGCTTTGCCGGCGGGCAGCAGCGACAGGCCGCCGATCGTTGTCGGCCGGATCGCCTCCGCAAGCTCATCCTCTCCCCGCAAGCAGCCGTGCAGGCCCGGCAGCGCGTCGAGACCGAGCTGGTGGTGGCAGTCCGGACGGCGCATGTCGGCGTCAATCAACAGCACCTTGCGGCCCAACTGCGCCAGCGAGCAGGCTAGGTTCAGGCTGACCGTCGTCTTGCCCTCTTGCGGCTGCGCGCTGGTCAGCAGTATGCGGCGCATCGACTCGTCCCAGCCGATCAGCACCGAGCTGCGCAGCGCACGATACGCCTCGGAGAGGTTCTGCTCGGGGTCCCAGCGGACCATGGCCGCCTCCGCTCCGACGCCGTCCACCGGACGAGTCAGCAGCTTACGCGTGGCCGGCCGGCGGGTGCGCGGCACCACCGCCAGCAGCGGCAGCCGGGTGACGCGCTCCACCTCTTCCGGCGTGCGGACCACCGTGCTGAGCTGGTCGCGCACAAAGGCCAGCGCCACACCCAATAGCAGGCCGCCCGAGAGGCCCGCCAGCGAGTTGAGCAACTTGTTGGGCCGATGCGGCAGCAGCGGACGCTCGGCCGGATCCAGCACCGCGATGTTCGACGCCCGCAGGCCCGCCGCCACTCCGGCTTCCTTCATGCGCTGGAGCAATCCCTCGTAGAGCTCGCGGTTGGTCTCGGCGTCGCGCTTGAGCAGGTTGTACTGGATGAAGTCGTCGCTGATGCGGTTGACCCGGCCGCGTTGGCTGAGCGACGCCTCGCGCAGCAGCCCTTCCCGATTCTGTGCAACCTGATAGTCCTCCTGCACCGCCGCCAGCAGGCGCTTCCGCTCGGCCTCGATCGCCGCTTCGATCTGGGCGATCTCGCCGCGCGTTCGCTGAACCGCCGGATAGCCGTCGGAAAACGTCACCAGCAGGCGCGACAGCTCCCGGCGCAGCTTGGCAAGCTCGGCCTGTAGGTTGTGGTAAGCCTGACTGCCCAGGCTGCCCGGCAGGTCGCCTCCGCGCCGCACCACATCCTCCACCAACAGCGCCAAGGATTGCTTGTCCACCCGCTCGGCTTCGGCCGCGGTGAGCTGCTGTTCGAGTTGGGCTAGCTTTTCGGTGGTGATGTCCTTGCGCTCCTCCACAAAGAGGATCGAGTGCGCCAGCGCGTACTTTTGCAGCGCCGATTCGCTGGCTTGCAGCTTCTCTTCCAGGCTGGCAAGCTGTTGCTCCAGCCATTCCGAAGCCTTCTGGGTCGCCTGCCAGCGCGCCTCCAGGTTGCGATCGATAAACAGCTCCGAGAGGCGATTCACCACCCGCGGCGCCAGCTCCGGGTCGACCGAATCGTAGGAGACCTCCACCAGCCGCGTGCCCTTCGACGGACGCACGCTCAGCCGCCGCTGAAAGCCCTGCAAGGCCGCCGGATGGGGCTCTCCATGCGCCAATACGTCGAGCTCGTCGGGATCGACGCCGTGGACCAATTCAGGCAGCCTGGTCAGCTCCAGCTCGACCATCACGCGCCGCGCCAGCGAGCGGCTTTGCAAGACCTTATATTGTGTTTCCAGGTAATCGGGATGCTCAGGGAACTGCGGCGCGGTCGTTTCGGAGATGTTGGCGAAGCTGGGCGCCTCGCGGTCAATCTGCAAGGTCGCCGTCGAGCGATAGACCGGCGGGGTAATGTAGTTGTAAACCAGCGCGGCGGCCAGCCCCAGCGCCATCACGCTAAAGATCGTCACGCGATTGGCGTGGAGAATCTTCCACACATCGTGCAGCGAGACGACGCTCTCCCCTGCGCCCTCTTCCACCGAGATAGGCTGAATGGGCGCCGGGGCGAAGCGCGGCGCGACGGCGGGCGCGAGCGTCTGATCGAGGCGTTGCAGCTTGTCTTGTCGCATGAAAAGCTCCCCCCTAGCGGCGCCAGATCACCAGGCCGGTCGCCATCTGAATCACGGCTTCCGAGCCGCGATTGAGTGATTTCTTGAGCTTTGAGTCCGGCAGATAGACGATGTCGTTCGGCCCGAGCTCGGGGTCGGCGTCCTCGCCCAATAGAATCCGGTCCAGCCGGATCGGCGACTCCCGCTCCACTCCTTCGCGGCGGCGGATGATGCGCGCTTTCTTCCGGGCGGCCACGCCCTCGGCGCCTTCGGCCAGCGAGATCGCTCGCAATACCGTCATCGGCTCCTGGTCCTTGATGGGAAATCCGCCGGGCCGGCCCACGGCGCCCAGCACGTAGACCACTCCCGCCTTGCCGACTTGAATCGAGTCATGGGGCTCGACCCAGGGGTCGTCCTCCGGCGCCGGATGCGCCGAAAGCAGCTTGGCGACTGACACCTCGATCTCCCGCTGCCCGCCGTCGAGCGCTCTTGAAATACGGATCGCCTCGCCGACCTCGTCGTTGAGGCCGCCCGCCAGGGCCAGCACCTCGCTCAGCCGCCGCCGGCCCAGCAGTTGATAGACGCCCGGCTCGCGCACCGCGCCCAATATGCTCACCGGCTGGCTGCGGAAGTCGACGACCGAGACGGTCACCTGCGGGTCGCGCAGATAGCCGTCGGCATAGAGGGCGCTGATGGCGGTTTCGATCTCCGGCGGCGTCTTGCCGCCGACCGGAACGGCGCCGATCAGCGGTAACCGGATCGACCCGTCCGAAGAGACCGCGGCAGAGCGGCCCAGATCTTCAACCTCAAAGACGGCGATCTCCAAAATGTCGCCGGGACCGACGCGATACTCCGCGTCACGGCCCCCCGGTTGCAACGGGGAGGACGGTCGCTGCGCCGACAGTAGGGAGGCGAACGCAAGCACACACAGCAAGGCTGATTTCATATAGGCTGGCCTGAAGTACCATCGGCCGCCCACGCGGAGGCTTTAGCCCGTCGTCGCGTCGGCGCCGCCGGACGTTTACACTGGAATCCGCCATGCGACCGCTGTTCGTTCTGCTCCTGCTCCTACTGCCATCGCTCTCACCCGGCGCTTGGCAGGCCGGCGTCGCCGCGGTTGAGATCACGCCCCGCGAGCCCGTCTGGATGTCCGGGTACGGTAACCGCAGCGGCCCCTCGCAAGGCGTCGCGATGCCGCTCAAGGCCAAAGCGTTGGCTCTCCAGGATGAGCAGGGCGGCCGATTCGTGATCGTCACCAGCGATCTGATCGGCCTGTCGCGTCCGGCGGCGGAGCGCATCGCCGACCGCGCCCGGAAACGCTTTGGCCTGAGCCGTGAGAGCCTACTGCTGAATTCCTCCCACACCCATACTGGCCCGGCCGTCGCCGACAACCTGCCGCTGATGCAGCCGCCCACCGCCGAGCTCGCCGCCGGAACCAGCCGCTACATGCAGTACCTGGAGAATAAGGCAGTGGCCGCGATCGGGGCCGCGCTGGACGACCTGCGCCCGGCCGAGCTGAGCTATCACCTGGGCGAGGCGACGTTTTCGCAGAACCGTCGGCAAACGGTTGACGGCGCCGTGCGCTTGGGCGACAACCCCGGCGGCTTGACCGACCACTCCGTTCCCGCGCTGCGGATCACGACGCCGGACGGAACCCTGCGGGCGGCGCTGTTCAGCTACGTCTCCCACAACACGACCCTGACCGGCAGCCACATGGAGTTTCACGGCGACTACGCCGGCGCGGCGCAGCAGGCGTTTGAGCGCGACAATCCGGGCGCCGTCGCGCTGTTCGCGCTGGGCTGCGCGGGCGACCAGAACCCTCGCGAGCGCGGTACGGTCGAGCTGGCCGAGAAGCACGGCCGCGAGCTCGCCGGAGCGGTCGCGAAAGCATTCGCCGGGCGGGGCGAGCCGGTCCGGGGCGTTTTGCGCAGCCGTCTGGAGCGCGTCACCCTAGAGCTGGAAACCCCGCCCGATCACGACGAGTGGACCCGTCGCGCCCGCGAGATGGACGGCCCCGAGCAACAGCTCGCCCAGTATTTCTTGGAAAAGGGCGAGACGCCGAGCAGCTACGATTACCCGATCCAAGTTGTAGCGTTGGGCGACGGGCTGACGCTGATCGCCTTGGGCGGAGAGGTGACTGTCGGTTACGCGTTGGAGCTGAAGCGCCGCTTGGGCGCGGGCTCAACCTGGGTGCTGGCGTATTCGAACGATGTGCCGTCGTACATCCCCACGGCAAAGATACTGGCCGAAGGCGGGTACGAGGCCGAGCGATCACAGACCTGGTACGGCATGCCGTCGAAGTGGAAGCCGTCGATTGAGGAAACCATATTGAAGGCGGCGGTCGCGGCGGCGATGGCATTGCGTCAGTGACGGCGGCCTCAGATTGTGGCGCACGGCTATGCCGTGCACGCGGGGCTTGGCCCCGCGCACTAACTTGTCGGGCCACAGGCCCGACTGCACGGCATAGCCGTGCGCCACACCCACATCCACATCAGCCCAGATAGGTGTAGTCGTCCAGCGCCAGCGACGCCGTCGCCATCACCTGGTGCTCTTCCTCAGGAGTGATCGAGCCCGCCTCAATGCGCCGGCTGAGCTGTTGCGCCAGTGAATCGCGAATCTGATCCGGGTCGTGACCGGTATAGGCCAGCACCTGGCGCACGCTGTCTCCGCGCTGGAAGTTGTCGGTGTGGACCTCGCCTTCCTCGTCCACGGTCACGCTGACCTCGCTGACCTCGCCAAACAGGTTGTGCATGTCGCCCAGCGTCTCCTGGTAGGCGCCGATCAGCAGCAGCGCCAGGTAGTAAGGCTCGCCGGGACGCAGCGAATGCAGCTCCAGCGTCTCCTTCACGTCACGGATGTCGACGAACTTATCCACCGCGCCGTCGGAGTCGCAAGTGATGTCGCACAGGATGCCGCGCTCGTCCGGCGCCTCCAGCAGGCGATGGATCGGCATGATCGGAAAAAGCTGATCAAAAGCCCAAAAGTCCGGCAGCGACTGGAACATCGAAAAGTTACAAACGTATTTCGCGGCCAGCAGCCGTTCCAGGTCCTCGAACTCCTCCGGCCGCTGCTTGAGCGAATACGAAAGCTTGATCGACTGGCGACAGATCTGCCAGAACAGCCACTCGCCCTTGGCCTTGTCCTCAAGCTCCAGATAACCCAGGTCGAAGAGCTTGTTCAGATCCTCGCGGTGCTCCAGGGCGTCGTGGTAGTACTCGCGAAAGTTCTTGGCGTTGATGCCCTTGGCCAGCTCGATGAGCTCCTGCACCAGCTCGGACTCGGTCTCGATCGTGTCGAGCGAGTAGTTGCCTTCCACGCCCGGCTTGATCACCTTTTTCACGTCGGTGACCAGCACGGCGTGGTAGGCCGTCATGGCGCGGCCGGCTTCGGTGACGATGGTCGGCGGCGAGACATCTTCGGCCACGCAGACCTCGCTGATGGAATAGATCACGTCATTGGCGAACTCCTGCACCGAGTAGTTCACCGAAAACTGCGAGGAGGTCTTTGAGCCGTCGTAGTCCACGCCCAAGCCGCCGCCGACGTTGAGAAACTCCACTTCAAAGCCCATCTTGCGGACCTTGGAGTAGACGCGCGCGGCCTCCTTGTAGGCCTGCTTGGCGCGGCGGATGTCGGTGATTTGCGAGCCGATGTGGAAATGGAGCATTTTGAGCCGGCTGGCGCAGCCCATCTCCTTGAGCATGTTGAGCGTGCTCACCAGCGCGATGGTGCCCATGCCGAACTTGGCGAACTCGCCGCCGGATTCTTCCCACTTGCCGCTGCCGCGCGAGTAGAGCTTGACGCGGACGCCGACTTCCACCGCAATGCCCAGGCGCTCG
>CAYOPA010000173.1:0-10306 GCA_964405625.1 uncultured Bryobacterales bacterium | reverse complement strand
ATCCGCCGCCGCGCCGCTCACGGTCTCTTTCAACATGCAAGGGGCGGCCTGCCGGCCGCCCAAGACCGGTTGAGGCTCGAGAATCGCGCGGTGTCGAGCGCGCTTCCGCGCGGCCCTACGGGCTCTGCTCCGTCACCTCGAACGGCGCGGAGGCCGAATAGAGGCGCCCGCGCGGAACCGTCAGCCAGCCCTCCACCACGTAGACGCCCGGCCGATACGGGCTTTCGCCCATCGCCAGCGGGACTTCCACCTCGAGGACTCGCTCGCCGGGGCTGAGCTCGACCGCGGTGATCACCTGCGGAAACAAGCGCGTCGCCGACCAGAAATAGAGCGTCTCGCCGTCCGTGTCGCGGATCTCCAGATCGAAGAGCTGCGTGGACGGGAAGGTTAGCGACAGCGGCGTCGAGCTGCGATTCGTCAAGGTGAGCCGCGCCCGCAGGTTCGGGATCGCATCATCCAGGGTCGGCGTGTAGGTCGGACGGTCAATCTGGATGCTGAAGCTCAGACCGGGGCCTTCCACCGTGCGACCGCCGACTTGCGCGCGCGTCAGCAGCCAAGTGAGCGGTCCGGCTATCGTCGTCTCGGTGCGCTGGAGCAGCCCCACGCCGGGCGCGAACAGCTCCTCGGAGACGCCCGCGTCGGCGCACTGGATGGGTCCGTAACGGATGGCAAGCACTGCGTCGAAGGCCCCGGCCGGAACCTCGGCCTTCCCGTTGCGCTCGGCCACTTCGGCGCGCCCGACGCAATCGTCGCCGGTTTCGGGTTGCCATATCGCGCCGACGGAGGCCGCGAAGTCATACCACAGCCGTTCGGCGCCGGTCGCTTCGTCGAGCGCCACCAGCCGGCCGCGGGAGTCGAGGCGTACCAGCGCCGAGCTCGGGGCCGGCCGGCCTTCGAGCCGGTAGTAGACCAAGCCGCTCCGCTCCACGCTTTCGGAGACGCGGACGGTTCGGCCTTCGTCGCCGGACGTGACGCCGTCCAGGGCGTAGGTCCAAGAATCGCCGACGTGCAGCGGGAAGTGAGTCACCCCGGCTGCCGCGATCTGCTGGCTCGCCGACCGGCTGCGCATCGCAAGCTGAGCGGATGACGAAGCGGGAAGAAGGAACGCCGCCGCAATCGCGACGGATAACAATGAACGTGTCAAGACAGGAGCCCTCCGTAAATGCTGGAAGAGGTGCGGACGGGCGAGGCTATAGTATCGTACGATTCTGGGCGGCCGGAAGTTTCAGACGAGCGGGCCGGCCCATAGAGAAAAGGAAACACTTTGAGCATTCGAGTTGGATTCATCGGCGCCGGGTACATCTCCGGCATTCACCAGCGCAACTTGGCGCAGGACAAACGGGCGGAGGTCACGGCGATTTACGACGTGGACTCCGCCCGAGCCGGCTCACTGGCCGTGGGAAGCTTGGACGAGCTGCTTTTCCAGTGCGACGCCGTCTACGTCACGTCGCCCAACACGACCCACGTTGAGATGGCGCTGCGGGCGCTGGAGGCGGGCAAGCACGTCTTCTGCGAGAAGCCCATGGCGACGACGCTGGAAGACGCCCGGCGGATCCACGAAGCCGCCGAAAAAGCGTCAACGGTCTTCCAGGTGGGCCACAACCGCCGGTTCGCTCCCGTCTACAAGCGGGTTGCGGAGATTTTAGGCGGAACGCCGCCCCACTGCGCCCACATCAAGATGAACCGCGGCGAGCTGCTCAACCCGGTCTGGACGGGGGATCCCGCGGTGACGGGCGGGTTCTTGTTTGAGACGCCGATCCACATGTTTGACATGATGCGGTTCCAGTTCGGCGAGATCGTCAGCATCGACGCCCGCGAGGGCCGCAAGGACGACTTTTCGTGCCTGATCGAGATGAAGTCCGGCATGTACATCACGTTCGTAACCTCGGCGGACGCAAGCTGGTTCTTCCCCTACGAGAGCATGGAGGTCTACGGGCCGTATTCCACGATCCAGACGGCCGAGATGGAGTCGCTCGAATGCCGCTTGGGTCTGGACAGGCCCACAATGAAGGAGCACTTCGCCAACCTCGACGTGCCCGCCAAGTGGGGCTTCGCCGAGGAGGACCGGCTGTTCCTGGATGCAATCGAGAAGGGCGGCAAGGCGGCGGTGACGGCGTATGACGGACTGCGGTCCGTGGAGATCGCCCGCGCCTGCTACCAGAGCGCTTCGGAAAAGCGGCGGGTGGATCTGCGGCCGTAGAAGCCCGGTAGCGACGGACATTCTTGTCCGTCGATGAGCCGGCTTCTTCGGCTTTCCAGATAGCGTTCGGGTGAGTGGAGCGCGTGGCTTCAGCCGAGCCGCGTCGTCGCGTATCGACGACGTACCCGTGATCAAACGCAAGCCCTGCTTGAGCGAAACGTAGAAACCCCGGACGACGGACAAGAATGTCCGTCGCTACTAAAGAGTGTGGCGCTGGTGAAAATTGCACTCAAGGAATGGGCCGTGGTCATCCGGGCGTTGGAGCTGGGCCGCCAGCTCTTCATCTTGCGCAAGGGCGGATTGGCGGAAACAAGCCTGGGTTTCGAGCTCGCCCACCCGGAATTCGTTTTCTATCCCACCTGGGAGCACCAGCAGCGGGACCAGCTTCAACCGGAATATCAGGGCTGGTTTGACGAGCTGCGGCCGGAAAAGCCCGCGCGGCTGAGTATCACCGCGATGGCGCAAGCGACCGAGGTGCTGGAAGCGCCGGCCGACCGGTCGCGCTGGCGGGCCGCGAGGGCGCTCCACATCTGGAGCGATGCCTACATCGACATGCGCTACGACTACCGGCCCGATCTTCCCTTGCGGATCGTCCTGCTGCGCGCCCGCCGCCTGGACCAAGCAGTCACGATCCCCGTCAGCAAGCGGTACGCAGGCTGCCGCTCTTGGGTCGGCCTCGACCAAGATGTGCCGTTCGTACCAAATCATCCGGCGCTGGACGAGCAGGCGTTTCACGAGGCCAGCGGGCGGCTCTGTAACGCTTTGGGCATCGGCGCGAGTGTACCCGACAACTAGCCACTACTGGTCAGTGGTGCTTCTATCTCCTTATTTTTGTTCACCCTACGTGTTGCGGCTGCGATTTCATTCCTCGATAATGAAAACAGGGTCGGCTTTTCGAGGAGATTAAATTTGAGTCAAGTCAACGTCACTACCTCCCTCGATCGAATGACACTGGTGGATGCGCTCTCGGACCTAAGTCGGGAAAGACGCAAGCCGATGACAAGAAGTTTCCTGGAAGGACTCTCCGGCGACGAGCTTCGTTACATTGCAGACTTTTTCGGCGCCAAGGTGTTGGACCCGGACCTCAATCCGGGCGCGACGCGGGCGGCGGCGGCGATGTGTGTGGAGCGTTTCCAGCAAGGATACTCCGGCGATTTCGCGCCGGCATGCTGCCATAAGATGATCCTGCTGCTGGAATTCCTGTCGTTAAGCTGCCTTCCGGGAACGTTTGCCACTCGCGGCGGCCGGGCCTGAGCCCGACGCGGATGTGCTAATCTTTCGAGAGCGGCGACCGGCCCTCCGGCCGGAAATGAGTCCTCTGCCTCCTGCCTCATGTTGCGATCGTTTCGCGGCCGTCAGCCAGCCGTAGCGGCTTCGGCGTATGTGGACCCCAGCGCCCAAGTCATTGGCGATGTGCGTCTGGGGGAGCGGACGAGCGTCTGGGCGAACGTCACGATCCGCGCCGACATCAACTCCGTCACGATCGGCGACGACACCAATGTCCAGGACAACTCCTGCCTGCACGTGGACGACGATAAACCGGTCGTGATCGGCGAGCGAGTCGTAATCGGTCACTCCTGCACCGTGCACGGTTGCACGGTCGAGGACGATTGCCTGATCGGGATGGGCTCGACCATCCTGAATGGGGCGCGGGTGGGAGCGGGGTCGATCGTGGCGGCCGGCTCGCTGGTGTTGGAGCGGCAGGAGATCCCGCCGCGTAGCATGGTGATGGGTTCGCCGGCCAAAATTCGCCGCCAGACCACCGACGAGCAGCTCGAAAAGGTGCGGCGCAACGCCCAAAACTACGTCGAGCTTAGCCGCGAGTACATGCGGGAATCATAAATGGAATCGACTGCTTCGCCTTCTTTGCCCCTGGATCTGTTGGGGAGCCTGCGCCGGACGCACAATTGCGGCGAGCTGCGGCCCGCCAACGTGGGCGCGAGCGCGCTGCTGATGGGCTGGGTCCATCGCCGCCGCGACCTCGGCGGGCTGATCTTCATCCACCTGCGCGACCGCGACGGCATCACGCAGATTGTCTTCAATCCGGAATTCGACCCTCAGGCGCACGCCAAGGCGGAGCTGTTGCGCAGCGAGTACGTGGTGGCCGTGGAAGGGCCCGTGGTGCTTCGCGACGCCGACACCATCAACCCGAATTTGCCGACCGGCGAGGTCGAGATCGCCTGTGAGAAGCTGCACATTCTGAACGTTTCGCAGACGCCGCCGTTCCTGCTGGACGAGGATCCGTCGGTGGGCGAGGAGATCCGCCTGCGGCATCGGTACGTCGATCTGCGCCGGCCGCAGATGCAGCGCAACCTGATCCTGCGGCACAAGGTCTCGTTCGCGATTCGCGAGGCGATGAATGAGCAGCGTTTCCTGGAGATCGAGACGCCGTTCATGACGCGCTCGACGCCCGAAGGCGCCCGCGATTACCTGGTGCCCAGCCGGGTGCAGCCGGGCTCGTTTTACGCGCTGCCGCAGTCGCCGCAGCTCTTCAAGCAGTTGCTAATGGTGGCCGGCTACGACCGCTACTTCCAGATTGTGCGCTGCTTCCGCGACGAGGACTTGCGGGCCGACCGGCAGCCGGAGTTCACGCAGCTTGATTTGGAGATGTCGTTCGTCACCGAGGACGACGTGCTCGGCGCTCTGGAGACGGTGATCGTCAAGACGGTGACCGCGGCGGGCCACCCGGCCCCGACGGCGCCGTTCCAGCGGATGCCCTACGCGGAGGCGATCCGGCTTTACGGCTCGGACAAGCCCGACCTGCGGCTGCCCGCGTTTACGACGGTGAACGACCTGTTCCCCGATCTCGACGGTGGCTTGCCGCTGGTGGCCATCCGTGTCCCGAGGGTTGGTCAGCTTTCGCGCAAGGAGCGCGAGCAGTTCCGGCCGTTCGGCATGGAGCGGGGCATCAAGATTTTCGACGACCCCAAGGGCCTGGAGAAGAAATTCCCCGAGGCGATGGCCGCTCTACGCGAGCGGACCGGGCTGGAGGAGGACGACCTTCTGCTGCTGGCCACGCTGGCGGAGCAGCCGAAGGGGCCGAAGCCGGAAGAGCAGACCTACAAGGCCGTCGGAACGTTGCGGCTGGAGGCCGGCCGGGTTTTCCGCGAGCGGCATGGGCTGCTGGATCCCAAGCAATTGCGTTTCCTGTGGGTGACCGAGTTCCCGATGTTCGAGTGGGATGAGGACGAGCAGCGCTGGATGGCGGCGCACCATCCGTTCACCTCGCCGCTGGTCGAGGACATGGAGAAGCTCGAAGAGGCGCCGCAGGAGTGCCGCTCGCGGGCCTATGATCTGGTGCTCAACGGCGTTGAGCTGGGCTCGGGCTCGATTCGTATTCACCGCGCCGATATCCAGTCGCGGGTCTTCAGCGCGCTGGGGTTCAGTCTGGACGACGCCCGGCATCGCTTTGGGTTCTTCCTCGACGCGTTGGAGTACGGTACGCCGCCGCACGGCGGGTTTGCGGTCGGCCTGGACCGCTACGTGATGCTGCTGGCCGGGGAGTCGTCGATTCGCGACGTGATTGCGTTCCCCAAAACGGCTAAGGGCGCGGACCTGATGTGCGACGCGCCGAACACGGTCCCGAACAGGCAGCTTGCGGAGTTGGGCATCGCGATTCGGCGGCCGTCGTAGGGCTGTGGACGGACAGGAATGTCCGTCCCTACTACACTGAATCTCGGATGCTCGGTCGCATCGAAGCTTCGAACCTCGTCAAGGAGTTCCGCAGTTACAAGCGGCGTGAAGGGGCGTGGGGCGCGGTGCGGGATCTGTTCCGGCGCGAGGCGACGACGCTGCGCGCAGTGGACGACGTTTCGTTCACCATCGAGCCCGGCGAGATGGTCGGCTATATCGGCCCAAACGGCGCCGGCAAGTCGACCTCCGTCAAAATGCTCACCGGCATCCTGACGCCGACCTCCGGGCGCGCCACGGTCAACGGCTTCGACCCCTACCGTCAGCGGATGGCCTATACGCGCACGATCGGCGCGGTTTTTGGGCAACGCACGCAGCTTTGGTGGGACATCGCCGTCGTCGAGTCCTTTCGCCTGCTCAAGCAGATTTACGACGTCTCCGATGCGGACTACCAGCAACGGATGCAGCGCTTCGACGAGATTTTGGAGCTCGGCCGCTATCTCCATCAGCCCGTCCGCAAGCTGAGCTTGGGCGAGCGGATGCGCTGCGACATGGCGGCGGCGCTGATCCACAACCCGCCGCTGGTTTTCTTGGACGAGCCGACCATCGGGCTCGATCTGATCGCCAAGGAGAGCATCCGGCTGTTCCTCAAGGAGATCAATACGAACCTCGGCACGACCATGCTGCTGACGACGCACGATCTGGCCGACATTGAGCAGCTCTGCAACCGGCTGATGATTATCGACCACGGGCGGGTGCTTTTTGACGGCCCGCTGCATCGGCTCAAGCAGATGCTGTGGCGGGAGACGCAGGTGCGCTTCGACCTCAAGGACCCCGAGCACGCCGCGCCGCTGCGTTCGCTGCGGCTGGAGGGCGTCCGGCTGGAGGAAGTGGACGCGATCACCTGGAAGGCGTCGTTCGACCGCGAGGAGCGCGTGCCGGGCGAGGTGATCCGGCAGGTGGTCGAGGCGGTGGACGTGCGGGACATCGTGATCGAGGCCGAATCGATCGACAGCATCATTCGGCGCATCTACACCGGCGGGGCCGTACCGGCGCTCGACGAGCAGCGCACGCGATGAGCGCGGCCGCTCAGACGGCGCGCCACTACGCCGAGTTCGCGCGCATCGGCTTCGTCAACATCCTGGCCTTCCGGCTGCGCTATTACGCCGGCGTGGTCACGTACCTTATCAACGTCAGCGTCTACTACTTCATTTGGAAGGCGCTCTACGCCGCCGACCCGGAGTTCGCGCAAGGGTTCAACTTCGCCGAGATGGCGACCTACGTCTCCGTGGGCTGGGTGATCCGCTCGGTCTACTTCAACAACATCGACTCGAACATCGCCACCGACGTGCAGAGCGGCAACATCATCCTGACGATGTTGAAACCGACGACGGTGTTGGCGCGGTATCTGGGGCAGGCGCTGGGGGAGGCCGGCTTTCGGCTGGTGCTGTTGACGCTGCCGACGGCGCTGTTGATTTCGCTGATTTTCCCCGTGCAACCGCCCGCGGACTGGCTCAGCGCGGTGGTCTTTCTGCCGGCGCTGGCGGGGAGCGTGCTGCTGACGGGGGCGCTGAATTTTCTGGTGGGCGCCTTCTCGCTGGTGATGACTTCGATCCTGGGGCTGCTGCGCGCGAAGTTCTACGTGCAGGAGCTGCTGTCGGGGCTGCTGCTGCCGATGACGATGTTTCCGCCGGTCGTGCAGAGCGTGCTGGCTTGGCTGCCGTTCCAGCACGTGGCTTATACGCCGCTGCGGATTTATTTGGGGAAGCTGACCGGTGTGGAGATGCTGACGGCGCTAGCGTTGCAGTGGGCTTGGGCGGCGGCGTTGCTGGCGCTAGGGAGCTGGTTGTGGGGGAGGCTGGAACGGGACACGACGATCCAGGGGGGGTGAGGGGGCTTGAGTCTTCCCCTTCGCTCCCGCTGAATCTGAAGACACTGCTCGCAAGGGTGAAGCCGGACCCAGTTTCGTGCTCGTTCTCCCGAAACCGGTGCGTGTCAATAACTTTGAGACACCAAGCCATGGAATTTACCAACTTTTCTCCTCGGACGGCCGCGGCTTGTTGATCCAGACCTCCTGTTGCATCTCTGGCGCGCTGGGCGGCTTGCGGACGAAGCGTTCCGGGTGAGCCTGGTAGGCGGCGTCGAGGACAACTTGGCGCTGTTGGCGAATCATCGGCGCCTCGCCCCAGTGGACCATTCCCGGCGTCATCAAGCCCGGCGCGGAACCCCCTCGCGATCCCAAACAAGCAGCAGCGCTCCAATAGGACACCGCGCAGTAACGGGCGCCGCCCCGGCTCTGATACGATACGCCCCAATGGGAGAACCGGCGATGGTGGAGGGCGCGTCCGACGAGCGGCCGCGGAAAATCCCCGATCGGCTGTTCTTTCGCATCGGCGATGTGGCGGAGATCGCCGGTGTGGAAGCCTATGTTCTGCGCTACTGGGAGACGGAGTTCTCCAAGCTGCGGCCCAAGAAAGCCTCCAACGGCCAGCGGCAGTACCGGCGCAAGGACGTCGAGACCGCGCTGGAGATCAAGCGGCTGCTCTACGACGAGGGCTACACCATCGCCGGCGCTCGTAAAGCGCTGAAAACACAGATTCAAAAGAAAAAGCGCGAGGCGCCGCGACCGAAGGTGCAGACCAGCCTGTTCGGCGAGGAGCCGGTTGCTTCCGGGGTCAATCGCGAGGAGATCGCAGCCATCAAACGCGAGCTGCGAGAGATCCTCTCCTTGCTAAAGTAGGGGTCTTCGTGACCTCTTCCAAACCCCGCATTCTCGTAACCAATGACGACGGCATCGGCGCGCCCGGCATCGCGGCGCTCGAAGCCGCTTTGCGCTCGGTGGGCGACGTGTTCGCCGTCGCGCCGCTGTATGAGCAGAGCGCGTCGAGCCGCCGCATTACCCTGCGCAAGCCGTTCCGCTACGAAAAGGTTGGCGAGAACCGGTTTGCCGTGGACGGCTCGCCGGCGGACTGCGCCATGATGGCGCTGACGATGCTGCTCGGCTTCCGGCCCGATTTGGTGGTGTCGGGCATCAACAACGGCCCGAATTTGGGCGAGAACGTCTTTTACTCGGGCACGGTGGCCGGTGCGGCGGAGGGCGCCAAGTACGGCGTCCCGGCGATCGCGATGTCGGTGAACCAGCGCGAGAGTATCGACTACGGCCCGGCGGCGGAGTTTGCGGCGCAACTGGCGGCGGAGGTCCTGGCGAAGGGGCTGCCGCCGGGGGTGGCGCTGAACGTGAACGTCCCGCACCCCGGCTACAGCGGCGTGGAGATCACCCACCAGAGCAAAAAGATCTCACGCAACCTGATGATCGAAACGCGCGACCCCTACGGGCGTCCGTATTACTGGATGCATGAGGAAGTGCCGCTGGACAACGCCGAGGAGGGCAGCGACTATGCGGCGGTGCGGGACGGGAAGGTCTCCATCACGCCGTTGCGCTTTGATCAAACGGCCTGGGATCTGCTGGAGTCGTTCCAGGAGTGGGAAGCGGGAGGGCTGCGGGCGGCGCGATGACCGAACACGTTAGCGCGGCCGAGACTTGGACCCGGCGGCTCGATGCGGAGGTCGCTTTGCTGGCGCCGCTGCTGGTGCGGCTGCGGCGGGAGCTCCACGGCCGCCCCGAGCCTAGCGGCGAGGAGCTGTTGACCACCCATCGCGTGGAAGAGCTGCTGGCTGAGCACGGCCTCAGCGGAAGGCGCGGTCCGCATGGCGTCGGGCTGATCGTGGATTCGCCTGGCGCGGCTACTATTCCACGCGTCGCGATCCGGGCTGATCTGGACGCGTTGCGGCTGCAGGAAGGCAAGACCGCGGAGTATCGTAGCCGGGTGGACGGCGTGATGCACGCCTGCGGGCATGACGCCCACACCGCTTGCGGGCTGGGCGCAACGCTGGCGCTGGCGCGGCTGGAGCGCGCGGGCGCCCTGCCCTGGCCGGTTCCCTGGCGGGCGGTCTTTCAGCCGGCGGAGGAGACCGCGGCCGGCGCGCATGACATGATCGAGGCCGGCGCGCTGGGGGGCGTCAGCGGCATTTTTGCGCTGCACGTCGATCCGACTCGGCCGGTGGGGACGGTGGGCGTGCGCGACGGAATGTTCACGGCGGCCTGCGACTGGCTGGAGATCGTGGTTCGCGGCCAGGGCGGCCATGCGGCGCGGCCGCATGAGTCGGTCGACCCGATCGCGGCGGCGACCCACATGATCAGCGCCCTGTACGCCTTCATCCCGCGCACGGTGGACAGCCACGACCCGGCGGTGGTCACCATCGGCCGCATCCAGGGCGGCTACAGCGCCAACGTCATCCCCGATCACGTGGAGCTCAGCGGCACCCTGCGCACGCTGTCGCCGACCGTGCGCGAGCGCGTCAAGAACAGAATCCGCGAGCTGGCCGGGGGTATTGAGGCGGCCTCGGGAACGAAGATCGAGATCGAGTTTCGGCGCGGGCTGGCGGGGGGCTTTAATGACCTGAGGGCGACGGCGG
>CAYOPA010000172.1:10040-10359 GCA_964405625.1 uncultured Bryobacterales bacterium | reverse complement strand
CTAGCAGCCCGTGGCAGAAGTCCCGCAGGCCGCGTTGCGTGCGCCGCGGGGGCGAATGCGAGGCAGCGGGAGGATGGCGATACGGGCTTATCGCGGACGAGCGCCAACAAAGCAGGCGCCGTCGCGCCGCCGCAACCCTTTGGGCGAGAGGGGGTTGGGCGGGCGTGGCTTCGTCGCTCGTTGGGGGCGATGTCCCGCATCGCCGCCCGCCTCGCTTCTCGCCGCGCCCGCCAAAGACCCTCTCGCGCGGCCGACGCGACTTCTGCCACGGGCTGTTAAGCAACGCTACTTCGGAAACTCGAGGTCGACGGCGCAGCCG
>CAYOPA010000172.1:0-10030 GCA_964405625.1 uncultured Bryobacterales bacterium | reverse complement strand
TCTTGTTGATTCGTCGCCGTCTTGGCGCTGCGGGCTAGGGTTGGCAGCCTGTAGAATAGGGAGGCCATGGCGTCGAGCAATCCCGGATCAACCGATACCACTGTTCTACGGGACCTGCGGTCCATTCATGAATGGGCAATAGAGCATCGCGAATTACCGGAGATGACAAACAACGATGAGTTCATGAGCTTCAGCATCGAAATCATGAACAGAAGCCTCTTTCTCCTCAAGGTTGGGGCCTCCATTACGGACCAACGGTCTGCGGCCCGCGGCGTGACGCGCAACCGAGCGATCATCCTGGGACACCTTGTGCGACTCACGAAGCTGTATGAATGCTTTGGGACGCACGCATGCGAGCGAAAGACCAGGGCAACGTCTACTGAGCCGCCGGTCCGTTTGAGATCCTGGCCGCCGCCCGCCCGGTCGCTATAGTGGGGCGAGGAGCCCGCCCATGCCCGAGCTGACCGCCGAAGAGATCCGCCTGGACGAAAACCGCGACCGCAAGAAGCACTGGAAGCGTTGGGGTCCCTACCTCAGCGAACGCCAATGGGGCACCATCCGCGAGGACTATTCCGCCGACGGCGAGGCCTGGGACTACTTTCCTCATCACCACAGCCATCTGCGCGCCTACCGCTGGGGCGAGGATGGCTTGGGCGGCATCAGCGACCGTCATCAATTCATCTGCTTCGGCCTCGCTTTGTGGAATGGCCGCGACCCGGTGCTCAAGGAGCGCCTCTTCGGCCTCACCGGCAAGCAGGGCAACCATGCCGAGGACGTCAAGGAATGCTACTTCTACCTCGACTCCACGCCGACCCACTCGTACATGAAATATCTGTACAAGTACCCGCAGTCGGAATTCCCCTACAAACAGCTCGTCGACGAGAACGCCCGGCGGACCAAGAACGACCCCGAGTTTGAGCTCTGGCACACGGGGGTCTTCGATGCGGATCGCTACTTCGACGTCTTTGTCGAGTACGCCAAGCAGACGCCCGAAACCACGCTCATCCGTATCCGCGCGATCAATCGCGGGCCTGAATCCGCAACTCTGCATCTGCTGCCGAGCGTCTGGTTTCGCAATACCTGGTCGTGGAAGGCGCGCTCCCAGCGACCCAATCTGTGGCGTGGCCCGGACCTCAGCGACGCCCGCACGGTCGAGATTGAGCACCCGCACTACGGCCGCCGCCGGCTGGCATTCGAAGGCTCGCCCAAGCTGCTGTTCACCGAGAACGAGACCAACCGCGTCAAGCTTTACCAGGCGCCCAACCGCAGCCCGTTCGCCAAGGACGGCTTTCACGACTACCTGATCCACGGCGACGAGCACGCCGTCAACCCGCGCGAGCGCGGCACCAAGGCCGCCGGGCTCTACAGCGCCGAAGTGGGCGCGAGCGAGGTGATGGAGTTGCGGCTACGGCTGACCGACCACGCCCCCAGCGACAGCTTCGACGAGCATTTCGACCGGATCTTTAACCAGCGCATCGCCGAGGCGGATGAGTTCTACAACACGCGGCTGGGCGAGTGTGATTGTTCCGAGGACGCCCGCAACGTCCAACGGCAGGCCTTCGCCGGGATGATGTGGACCAAGCAGTACTACGGCTACGATGTCTCGACGTGGCTTGACGGCGATCCGGGCCAACCGGCGCCGCCAAAGGACCGCAAGCCGCGCAACAAGGACTGGCGCCACCTGTTCAACGCCGATGTTCATTCCATGCCGGATAAGTGGGAGTACCCCTGGTATGCGGCGTGGGATTCGGCGTTCCATTGCATCCCGCTGGCGCTGATCGACTCGGAATTCGCCAAGGAGCAGCTCGTCCTATTCCTGCGCGAGTGGTACATGCACCCCAACGGTCAGATACCGGCCTACGAGTGGAAGTTCAACGACGTGAACCCGCCGGTACACGCCTGGGCGGCGTGGCGAGTCTATAAGATCGAAAAGCGCATCCGGGGCGTGGCGGACCGCAACTTTCTGGAGCGCGTCTTCCACAAGCTGCTGTTGAACTTCACCTGGTGGGTGAACCGTAAGGACCCCGACGGCAAGAACGTATTTCAGGGCGGCTTTTTGGGGCTGGATAACATCGGCGTCTTCGACCGCTCGAATATCCCCGAGGGCTTGAAGCTGGAGCAATCCGATTCCACGAGTTGGATGGCGATGTATTGCCTCAACATGCTGGCGATAGCGCTGGAGTTGGCGCAAGAGAATCGCGCTTACTCCGACGTGGCCAGTAAGTTCTTTGAGCACTTCGTGTATATCTCGTCCGCCATGCACGATTTCGGAGTCAGCGAGGTGGAGCTGTGGGACGAGCAGGACGGCTTTTATTACGACGTGCTGCACCGCTCCAGCGGCCAGGTGGAGCGCGTGAAGGTGCGTTCGCTGGTGGGGCTGATTCCGCTGTTCGCCGTGCTGGCGCTGGAGCCGGAGGTTGTGGACAAGCTGCCGGGATTTAAGGCTCGTCTGGAGTGGTTCGTCGAGAACCGCCCGCAGTTCCGCCAGCATGTCACCACCGTGGAAAAGTCGGATGGGACGATTCGGCGGCTGCTCTCGATCGTCAACCCGGAAAGGCTGCCGCGCGTGTTGCGGCTGATGCTCGATGAAGACGAGTTCCTGTCGCCCTACGGGGTGCGGTCGTTGTCGAAGTTCCATGAGCGCTACCCTTACGAGACTTCGATCCGCGGCGAGCACTACCGGGTCGCCTACGAGCCGGCGGAGTCGCGGTCGTATCTGTTCGGGGGCAATTCGAACTGGCGCGGGCCGGTGTGGTTTCCGGTGAATTTTCTGCTCATTGAATCCTTGCAGCGCTTCGACCACTATTTGGGCCACGGGTGGAAGGTGGAATATCCGACGGGCGCGAACAGGTTGCTGACCTTGTGGGAAGTGTCCCGGGAGCTTTCGCAGCGGCTGAGCAAGCTGTTCCTGCGCGACGCCGACGGGCGGCGGCCGGCTTACGGGAGCGAGGAGATTTTCCAGTCGAATCCGCACTTCCGCGATTTGGTGTTGTTCCATGAGTATTTTCATGGGGACAACGGGGCGGGTTTGGGGGCTTCGCACCAGACGGGCTGGACGGGGCTGGTGGCGAAGTTGCTCGAGCAGTCCGGGCCTGGGGAGTGAGCCGCCCGGCTTCAGCCGGCGGGTAGATGTGGAGCTGCGCCCACCCGCCCGGCGGGAATGTTTCCGTTGACTTATGTATCGGAGTACGATATATCTGTAGACGATACATGAGCGGCGATCCCAGCATTCACCTGCCTCTGGCGCCGGCGACCCTGCAAATCTTGCTGGCTCTGTCCGGGGAGGATCTGCACGGCTACGGCATCATGCAGGAGGTTCGGCGGCAGACCGAGGACCGTTACGCCATCGGGCCGGGCACGTTGTACGACAACTTGCAGCGTCTGGCGGGACAGGGCTTGGTCGCGGAGGTCGCTTCGCCGCCCCCAGGAGCGGACGCGCGTCGCAAATACTACCGACTAACGTCCGGCGGCGGGGCCGTGCTGGCTGCTGAGGTGAAACGCCTGGAGGGCGTCGTTCGGGAGGCCAAAATGCGCGAGCAGAGGGTGCGCGCCCAGGAGGCTTGAGATGTGGAGATCGGTCTACACCGCGATTCTGCGATTGCACCCGGAGGCGTTTCGGGATCGGTACGCCGAGGAGATGCTGTGGATCTTTGACCAGGAGGCCCCGCGGGGCGGCGCTGTATCGCTGGTCGGGGATGGTCTGCTGTCGTTGATTCGCCAGCGCTGGCGGCGCGCTGAGTCGCCGGCGTACCGGCTGGTTGCGGCGGGCGCGCCTTCGTTCCAGCGGCTCGATACGCGCGTCTTTGGCGGGGCGCCGTTGCTGATCGGATTCGTTGGGTCGTTGATCCTGCTCGTATTCGCGTTCACTCTGATCGTGCGACACGGCTCTTTTCCGGGCGTGGTCAAGATCTCGACGATGTATGACTACCGCGAGATCGGCCCGCCCAACCTGACGCCGGACTGGTTGACGCTGCAAGCGTTGGACCTCGACGGCGACGGTCTCATCTCCCATGAGGAGCGAATGCGTCCCGAAGCCCGGCGGTGGGAGCCGTTGTTCTTGAAGGCTGAGGCGGACGATGGAGTGATCAGGGTGGAGGAATTGAGAGCGTTGCTGCTGGACGGCGCCTATTGAGGATTGCCCACCCGCCAGGTAAACCTGGGCGGCTCCTTGGTGTGGAATTGAGCCGCCCGGCTTCAGCCGGCGGGCTTTACAGGAAGCGTGGAGCCCGAAAGGAACCTGGGAAGGGCGAAGCCACGAGGGCGGGAAACGAAGCGAGCCTCCAGCCCAGCGTGGTCGTGGTCACGGAACCGCCGGATGCGGCCCCGCATGTCCGGTGGTGCGGGAGGCGTGGAGCCTCGCGGCTCCGCCCTATCCCGATTCGTCAAAGCCCGCGCCACGCGTCGCCAACGAAGCTTATGGGAGGCTCGAGCCGGGCGCTACGCTTCTTCGAAGTAGCTGCCGATGCGGCGGAACTTGTCGTATCGGTCATCGACGAGCGCTTCGCCGCTCATCGCCCCGAGCTCTTCCAGCCGCCGCTCCACCACATCGCCCAGGTTTTTCGCCGCGCCGTCCCAGTCCAGATGCGCGCCTGTCGGCGGCTCGGGAACGATCTCGTCGATCATCCCCAGCCCGAGCAGGTCTTCCGCCGTTAGCTTGAGCGCCTGGGCGGCGTCCTCGGCGCGCGTGGAATCACGCCACACGATCGCCGCGCAGCTCTCCGGCGAGATCACGCTGTAGACCGCGTTCTCCATCATCAGGATGCGGTTGCCCACGCCCATCGCCAGCGCTCCGCCGGAGCCGCCTTCGCCGATGCAGACCACGATCACCGGCACGTCCAGGCGGGCCATCTCATACAGGTTGCGGGCGATGGCTTCCGCTTGGCCGCGCTCCTCGGCGTCGATGCCGGGGTAGGCGCCCGGCGTATCGAGCAGCGTCAGGATCGGCCGGCCAAACTTGGCCGCCAACTGCATGATCCGCAGCGCCTTGCGGTACCCCTCAGGCTTCGGCATGCCGAAGTTGCGCTCCATGCGGCTCTTCGTGTCACGGCCCTTCTCTTGCGCGACCACCATCAGCGGACGGCCGCGAAACTGCGCGAACCCGGCCACGATCGCCGGATCGTCCCCATAGGAGCGGTCCCCATGCACCGCTTCGAAATCCTCGAACATCCGCTCGATGTAGTCGACGGCGTGCGGCCGGTCGGCGTGCCGCGCCAGCAGCACGCGGTCCCAGGCCGTGCGCGACGCCGGGGCGGCTTCCGGTTGAGGGACAGGGGTGGGTTGGGGGGCTGACATCAAAAGACTGGCTCTATTCCCGCACCGTCACTTCCAAGGAACCCGCTCCGCAGATCTCCTCGGCGGAGCGGCGGAACGAGCGATCGGCGCGGACGCGGTCCGCAAGATCATAGGATACAAGGTATTCCTGGCGGCGCAGCAGACGCAGCCGCACGTCGGTGTCGCCGGGCTTGGATTCAAACAGCGCCCGCAGCCTGCGCGCCGCGTCCTCCGCCGGTCCGATGCCGTTGCCCAGCCGGATGGTGATGGCCACCTGCGACGGCACCTTCACCGCCGCATTGTCCAGCGCCACAATCTCCTCCACCGAGACCTTCGGCGGCGAGGCCTCGTCCAGCCGCACCTTGCCGCGCAGCAGCACCGGCAGGTCGTCCTGGAGCTCGTGGCCGATCTGCTCATATTGATTGGCGAACATCAGCAGCTCGATGGAGCCCTTGAGGTCCTCCAGCATCGCCGACGCCCAGGCGCGGCCTTCACGGTTGCGCCGCCGGTTGATGCCGGTCAAGATGCCGCACAGCGCCACCGGCGCGCCGTTCTCCATCTCCGCGATCGTCGTCGAATCGGCCTGCGCCAGCTCCTCCACCTTGTCCCGATAAGCCTCCAGCGGATGGCCGGTCACGTAGAAGCCCAGCATCTCTTTTTCGCCGATGAGCTTCTCGCGCTCGGCCATCTCGGGCACATTGGGCAGCCTCGCTTGGGGCGACTCCTCCTCGGCCGGCATCATCGCGAACAGGCCGCCTTGGCCGATCTCGCGGTCCCGCGCCGCCTTTTGCCCGGTCTCAATCGCCCCGTCGAGCCCGGCGATGAGCTGCGCCCTGTGCCCGCCGAGGGAATCGAGCGCTCCGGCTTTGATGGAGCTCTCGAGCATCCGCTTGTTCACCTTCTGCCAGTCGATGTCTTCGCAGAATTCGAACAGCGATTCAAAGCCCCGGCCCAGCCGCTCGCGCGCTTCGATGACGGCCTCCACGGCGCCCCGGCCGACGTTCTTGATGGCCCCCAGGCCGAAGCGGATGGCGGACTCGCCCGCCGGCGTGAAGTCCCAGTAGGAACTGTTTACGTCCGGCGGGAGGATCTCAATTCCCATGTCCTTGCACTCGTTGATGTAGCGCACCACCTTGTCGGTGTTGCCCGATTCCGAGCTCAGCAGCGCCGCCATGAAGTAGATGGGGTAGTGCGCCTTGAGGTAAGCCGTGCAGTAGGCCACAAACCCGTAGGCCGCCGAGTGCGACTTATTGAAGCCGTAGCCGGCGAACTGCGCCATCAGGTCGAACAGCTTCTTGGCCTTCTTTTGGTCGAAGCCGCGCGCCTCGGAGCCCTGGAGGAATTTCTCCTCGTGCTGGGCCATCAGGTCGGCCTTCTTCTTGCCCATGGCGCGCCGCAGCACGTCGGCTTCGCCGAGCGAGTACCCGGCGATCACATTGGCGATCTGCATCACCTGTTCCTGGTACAGGATCACGCCGTAGGTCTCGGACAGCAGCGGCTCCAGTTGCGGAAACAGGTAGGTGACCTTGTTACGGCCGTGCTTGCGCTCGATAAAGTCGGTCACCATGCCGCCCTGAATGGGGCCGGGGCGGTACAGGGCGTTGAGGGCGCAAAGATCTTCCAGCCGCTCGGGGACGTAACGGACCAGAATGTCGCGCATGCCGCTCGACTCAAACTGGAAGATGCCGGACGTCAACCCCTTGGCCAGCAGCTCAAAGGTCGTCTTGTCATCAACGGGCAGGTCCTGGAGCTCCAGCTCCAACCCCTTCTCCTTCTTGATCCAGCCCAGGGCGTTGTCGATGACCGTCAGCGTCGTCAGACCCAGAAAATCCATTTTCAGCAGGCCCAGGTAGTCCAGGCCCTTCATGGAGTACTGGGTTACAATTTCGTCCTTGTTCGTCTTGTAGAGCGGAACGAGGTTCTTCAGCGGCTCGGGCGCGATCACCACGCCCGCGGCGTGGACGGACGGGTTGCGGGCGACGCCTTCCAGCCGCTTGGCGATCTCGATCAGCTTGCGCACCTGCGGGTCGGCCTTCATGGCCTCGCGCATCTTGGGCTCTTGCTCGATGGCGTCCTTGAGCTTGATGTTCAGCACCGGCGGGACCATCTTGGTGAGCCGGTCGACGTCGCCGAAGGACATGTCCATCACGCGGCCGACGTCCTTGATGGCCGCCTTGGTCGCCATCGTATTGAACGTGATGATCTGAGCGACCTGCTCGCGGCCGTACTTTTCGGTGACGTACTGGATCACGTCCCCGCGCCGGTTCATGCAGAAGTCGATGTCGATATCCGGCATGCTGATGCGCTCCGGGTTGAGAAAGCGTTCGAACAGCAGGCTGTACTGCAACGGGTCAATGTCGGTAATCTGCAACGCCCAGGCGACCAACGACCCGGCGGCCGAGCCGCGGCCCGGCCCGACGGGGATCTTCTTCGAGCGGGCGTAGCGGATAAAGTCCCAGACGATCAAGAAGTAGCCGGGGAACTTCATCTGCTGGATCGTTCTGATCTCGTGATCCAGCCGCTCGTAGTACTGCTCGATGGGGCAGCGCAGCTCGCCGCGGTCGCGCCGCAGCTCCAGCCAAGGCATGCGCTTCTGCAGGCCCTGCCGCGCGACGTACTCAAAGTAGGTGTCGATCGTGTGATCTTCCGGCGTCTTGAAGTCCGGAAAAGGGTTCTCGACCGGCTTGATGTCGAGGTTGCAGCGCTGGGCGATCTCCCACGTCCGGTTCAAGGGGTCTTCGCTGCCGCCGAGCACTTCGAGCAGCTCGTCGCGGGTCTTGAGGTAGAACTCCGTGGTCTCAAACCGCATCCGGTTGGGATCGGAAAGAGTTTTGCCGGTCTGCACGCACAACAGCGCTTCGTGGGCCGGAGCATCGTCCTTGGTCAGGTAGTGGGCGTCGTTGGTGGCGACCAGCGGGATGCCGGTATCCTGCGCCAACCGATGCAGGCCGGGGATGAGCTTGCGGTCCAGATCCAGGCCATGGTCCTGGATCTCGAGGAAAAAATTCTCCTTGCCGAAGATGTCGGAGTACTCGTAGGCCAGCCGGCGGGCCTCGTTGTAGTCTTCCTTTTCGACCAGCGCTCCGGCCACGTCGCCGGCCAGGCAGGCGGAGGTGCAGATCAGCCCCTCGGAGTGCTGAGCCAGTAGCTCTTTGTCGATGCGTGGCTTGTAGTAGAAACCTTCCAGATAGCCGGTGGAGACCAGCTTCATCAGGTTCTGGTAGCCGGTCTGGTCCTTGCACAGCAGCAGCAGGTGGTTGTAGCCGCCTTGCTCGGATTTCTCCTTGTGGCTGCCCTTGGCGACGTAGACCTCGCAGCCGATGATCGGCTTGACGCCCTTGGCCTTGGCGGCGTTGTGGAAGTCCACGGCCCCGAACAGATTGCCGTGGTCGGTGATGGCGATGGCCGGCCACTCATGCTGCTCGGCCAGCTTCATCATTTTGGAGATATGGCAGGCGCCGTCGAGCAGCGAGTAGTCGGTGGGGTTGTGGAGGTGGACGAACTTAGGTGCGGACATCGGCTAGATGTTCATTGTAGGCCCGCATCAGGGGCCGAACAACGGGCGCGCAGGGCGTTTGAAACACGGGCGTAGAGGCCCGTTCACTGGAGCAGATCGCGCAGCAGCGGCGCCTGCCGCTTGCTCACTGTCAGCTCCAGGCCGTTGGTCAGCGTCAGCAGCCAGCGCTGGCTGCTCAGCGCCGCCATCCGGCGGATCTTGTCCGTGTTGACGAGCGCGCCGCGATGCACCCGTTGGAACTGCGAGCCGGCCAGGCGGTCTTCGAGCGCTTGCAAGGTCTGCGTGGCGGTGTACTTCTTGTCGCCGGTCAGGATCCAGACGATCTCGCCGTCGGCCTGGAAGGCGTAGACCTCGTCCAGGTCGAGCAGGTGGAAATCGTGGCCGCGCCGAGCGACGATTTTCGGCCTGCGCTGGGGCCTGGCGGCGCCCTCCGCGTTGAGCGTGCGCGCCACCCGCTCGGCGGTTTCCTGCGGCTGGCGACGGGCTTCGCGGGCGCGCTCCAGCGCCTGCTCCAGCCGCGCGCCGCTGACAGGCTTGAGCAGATAGTCGACCGCTCCGACCTCGAACGCCCGGATGGCGTGCTCGCTGTAGGCGGTGACGAAGATGATCGACGGCAACGGCCCGGCGATGTTGCGGACCACCTCCAGGCCGTCCATCACGGGCATCTGGATGTCGAGCAGGACCAGGTCGGGGGTGAGATCATCGATGCGCCGGACGGCTTCACTGCCGTTCTCGGCCTCGCCGATCACCTCCACGCCGTCGGCCTCGGCCAGCTCTTCGCGCAGCACGCGGCGCGCCATCGGCTCGTCGTCGACGATCAGCGTTCGTAACACCTTCCTCGCCATTACTGCCTCACCCGTTAACATTGCATACCGCCACACCGGGTCTTCGCCACATGGATCCTTTCAGCGGATCATCGCATGTCATGAGCGGCAGGTTATTGACGACGAGCGGGCTATCGCTCCAGCAGCTCGATCAGCAGTTTCTGACGCGAATAGACCCACGCGATGCGACGCATTCCGAACGCGACGGCCTGGACGGGCTTTTGCACGACCAGGGAGCCTAGCCCGCGCAGCCGCGATAGCTCCTCTTTGAGCCCGTCGGTCTCATGGCAGACATGATGCAGGCCGCCGCCGTCGTTGAGGAATCGCCGCACCGGCGAGCGCTCCGAGGCCGGCTCGACCAGCTCGAAAAGCGGGTCTTCCGGCGAGGCCCGGCCAGAAACGACACGCGCGAGCTCTG
>CAYOPA010000171.1:0-10376 GCA_964405625.1 uncultured Bryobacterales bacterium | reverse complement strand
GCATCTGATCAAGCAAGGCGCCTCGCGGCACGTTATCGACTTGATCCGGCGCGGCTGGCTGGACCACGTGGCCTTCAACGGCGCCGGGGCGATCCACGACTACGAGCTCGCCCGGGTGGGCGCCACCACCGAGAGCGTCGCCCGCTACATCCGCACCGGCGAGTTCGGCTTGTGGAACGAGACCGGCGAGCTTAACGAGATCGCCAAGGAAGCCGCCGCGCTGGATCTGGGTTTTGGCGAGAATGTCGGCCGCCGCATCCTGGAAGACAAGCTGCCGCACGCCGAAGCGAGCATCTTGGCCGCCGCCTACGAGGCGGGCGTGCCGGTCACCGTCCACGTCGGCATCGGCTACGACATCATCCACGAGCATCCCAACTGTGACGGCGGCGCCCTGGGCAAGGCCAGCTACCGCGATTTCTTGATCTTCACCAAGGCCATCGAGCGGCTGGACGGCGGCGTGATGCTCAACTTCGGCTCCGCCATCATGGGCCCGGAGGTCTATCTTAAGGCGCTGGCGATGGCTCGCAACGTGGCGCTGCCCGAGGGCCGCTCAATCGCGAAGTTCACCACTGCGGTATTCGATCTGGTCCCGATTCAGGGTGACATCCACAAGGAGCTGCCCAAGTCTGATCCCGGTTACTATTTCCGTCCGCACAAGACGATTCTGGTGCGGACCGTCGCCGACGGCGGCGAGAGCTTCTATATTCGAGGCGACCACCGCGCGGCCTTCCCGGCTTTGCGGCGGGCGCTGATCGCGAGAGAATAAGGCAACGGGAGAATTATGGATTGGTCCGGATTGATGAAGTCGTTCAAGAACGCGAGCGTGCTCGTGGTGGGCGATATTTGCCTGGACCGCTGGTGCCAGTACGATCCGCGGGCCGGCGATGTCTCGCTGGAGACCGGCATACCGCGCATCGGGGTGGTCCGGACCGAAGTCACGCCGGGCGCCGGCGGCACGGTGGCGAACAATTTGGCGTCGCTCGGCGCCGGTAAGGTCACGGTTCTGGGGGCCATCGGGCAGGACGGTTTCGGCTTTGAGCTCGAGCGCGCCCTGGCCAAACGTCACATTGACTATTCCCAGCTCGTTGCCTCTCCCGATATTCAGACCTTCACCTACTCCAAGGTCATCAACCGCGACACCGGCGTGGAAGACCGCCCGCGTTTCGACTTCATCAACACCAAGCCGCTGCCGGGCGACGTGGAAGACCAACTGATCGTCAACTTCTCGACGGTCTATGCGAAGTACGACATCATCATCGTGGCCGACCAAGCGGAAACCAACGCCGGCGGAGTGATCACGGACGCCTTCCGCGAGGTGATCTCCGAGGTGGCCGAGCGCGAGGGCGATAAGATCGTCATCGCCGACTCACGGCGCCGGCTCGACCTTTTTCGGGGCGTGATCGCCAAACCCAACGCGGCGGAAGCGGAGGAAGTCAGCCGGCGTCTTTTTGGGCGGGTCGATTACGAGAAGCTGCGGCGTACGATCGGACCGCGCCCGATGCTCGTCACCCAGGCCGAGGACGGCGTGCTGCTGGTGCGCGACGGCGAGCAGAAGCAGATTCCGGCGGCTCCGGTGGGAGACCCGGTGGACGTCTGCGGCGCCGGCGACAGCTTCGCGGCAGGCCTGGCTCTGGCGTTGCGCGCCGGGGCGGACTACGAAACGGCCGCACGCTTCGGCGTGATGGTGGCCAGCGTCACCATCATGAAGTCCGGCACCGGCACGGCCTCGCCGCGAGAAGTGCTGGCGGCGGCGGATGCCATGCAGGTTCGTTAACCGTGAACCGACGAGAAGGTCCACGGCTCACGGCTCACGAAAATGTCCTACCCAACCGCATACAAGACCGCCCTCTTCCACGCCCTTGACACCATCGACCTCGCCAAGGTCGAGCAGGCAGTGGAAGCTTTTCGCCTCGCGCGCGACGAGGGCCGGCAGATTTTTGTATTCGGCAACGGCGGCAGCGCCGCCACGGCCAACCACTTCGTCTGCGACGTGGTCAAAGGGTGCAGCTATGGCTGCGACAAGCGCTTCCGCATCCTGGCCCTGAGCGAGATGCTGCCCACCATGACCGCCTACGCCAATGACGTCGGCTATGAGCACGTCTTTGTGGAGCCGCTCAAGAATTTCGCCAACCCCGGCGACCTGGTCATGGCGCTGTCCGGCAGCGGCAACTCGCCCAACGTCGTCCGCGCCATCGAATACGCCAACGAGATCGGCTGCCAGACCATCGGCCTCACCGGATTCGACGGCGGCAAGCTCGGCGAGATCGCCACCTTGCAAATCCACGTCGACGACCGCCACATGGGCCGCGCCGAAGACGGCCACATGATCGTCTGCCACATGATCTGCTACGCCTTCATGGACGGAGCCGTGCCCTAGGTTTTGGAAACTTCATCCTCACTTTCTTCGTCACCTCGCGCCCGCCCGTTTCCGCGCCCCCCTGATGCGCGCCCAGCATCCAACGCTTGAGCAGCTGCCTTGTGGACCCGCGGTAGCAGCTCCGAGGCCTGCTTCGATCGGCCCGACAAATACACGATGCGATGTCGGTAGCCTTTCTTCTCGAGCGGCGCGTTCGCGGTTACCGAGCTTTTGGTTATAGGTCAGCGCTCGACTCAAGCCCGGCGTGAGAATGCTCTTAGGAACCCATCGATCGCGTTTTCGATTCGCTCGACGCTCAGGTTTTCGGGAAGCGGGATGGCGAGGACTTGGCTGCTCGACTGTGGATCGCGCTGGACCAGATCCGCGAGCAGGCCACGCGGAGCCCCTTCGGTGCGCGGGCTCTCGGACATCCGCGCCGCGAGCGCTTCCAGGATGCGCGCGCCGGACTCGAGCAGTCCCGCCACGGCCTGATCCAATGAATCCTCCACGTTCTCGGACGGCTGGCGCTCTCGATCATGGGAGGCCTCTTCCAACTCGGGCGGGCGGGCTGGTTCCTTGGCGGCCGGCGCGGACGGCGGGGCGGCCGCCTGTTCGCCGAGAACCGCCTCGAAAGAATCGAGCATACTCCGGCGACCCAGCTTTTCGAAGTTGATCTCGTCGGCCGCGGAATCGAACACCCCGGCGAAGAGAGCCTTCTTCAGCCGCAGCGTCTCCCACACGCGCTCCTCGATGCTGCCTTCGGTGAGCATGTGGACGACCTGCACCGGATGAGTCTGGCCCATGCGGTGGACGCGCCCAATGCGCTGCTCGAGCCGCGCCGGGTTCCACGGCGGCTCGAAGTTGATCACCGCCGAAGCGGACTGGAGGTTCAGGCCCACCCCGCCCGCATCGGTGGAAAGGAAGGCCATACAGGCGGGGTCCTCGCGGAAGCGCTTCATCAAGGCGCCGCGCTTGGGGGCAGGCACGCCGCCGTGCAGCGAGACGAAACCGATCCCGAGCTTATTCAGGACTTCGCCGGCCAGGCGGGTCATGCGCTCGTATTCGCTGAACACCACGACCTTGCGTCCCTCCTCGAGGATCAACTCGCGGATGATCTCGCGGAACTCCTTAAGTTTGGGCGAGAAGTTCGTCTCTTTGTCGAACAAGTACGTGGAGTTGCAAAGCATCCGCATGTTCTGGAGGCAACAGGTGATGCGGCGCAGATCGATCTCGGAAATCCAGCCTTGCCGTCTCCACTTGTGGACCAGCTTGCCCAGGATGTCGTGCTGCTCCCAGTAAGGTTCCGCCTGCTCTTTCGTCATGGCCACGCGGAAGATCTGGTCGGTCCGCTCGGGCAACTCCCGCAGAACTTCGCCGCGGGTCCGGCGCAGCAGAACCGGCTCGAGCTGCTTATGGATGCGGCTGAGCCCGCGGTAGCCGATCAGCTTGCCGCCGTCATCGGTTTCCACGTGCTCGTGCAGAAAACGGAAGGCGGGACCCAGCAGCCGCCCGTCGACGAACTCGACCACGGAATAAAGCTCCTGCAGCTTGTTCTCGAGCGGCGTTCCGGTCAAAACGATGGCGTAGCGGCTCTTGAGTTGCTTGACTGAGCGCGCCGTGGCAGTGGTCCAGTTCCGGATGCGCTGCGCTTCGTCGAGAATGATGAGGTCCGCGCCGAGCGCCTGAATCCGCTCCACGTCTCTGAGGACCAGCTCGTAATTGATGAGGTTGAAAAAGGCGGGTTGAGCGTAAAGCTTCTTTCGCTGCGGAAGGAGCCCGTCGATGACCTGAGCGGACAGATCCGTAAAGCGCTCGATCTCCGTCTTCCATTGATACTTGACCGACGTCGGTGCGATGACGAGCACTTTCTCGATGCCGCGGCGCCGGCGCAGCAGCTCGGCGGCGGCAATCGCCTGAACGGTCTTGCCGAGCCCCATATCGTCGGCGAGCACGACGCGCCCGCGGCCGGCCGCGAACAGGGCCCCGCGCATCTGGTAGGGGAACAGCTTGGTCTTCAACAAGCCGTCCAAGGCCAGGCTGCCGTCCTCGAGCTTGCGCACCTGTTGGCGCTCCCAGCGCCGACCTTGGTCGAGCTCGTTGATGCGATCCACGTAGTCGAGCACGTCACTGTAGACCACGGCCGAATCATCGACTTCGCGAATCTCTTCGAGGACTTTTGCGAATCGGCCGTAGTGCTTGCGAAATAGCAGGCCGGCGCCGTCGAAGTAGCGGGCCGCGATGCGCTGGAGCGCCGGCGTCGACTTGTCGGGCAGGTTCAGGCGCACGCCGAGACTTTCGCCGTAGTGCAGCGACAGCGAAGCGCGTTCCCGTTCGTAGCGGGAGGAACGCCGCCGCGCCCCCCCCGCCCGAGCCAGAAGGCTCTCGATGTGCTTGCAAGTGCCCAGCGTGTTGCGCGCGAAGTCGGGACAGGAGCAGTAGTTGTCGAACAGACCCGGCCCGCGCAACGCCACGCGATAGCCGGCGCCGCTCGCCGATTGCACGCCGTAGTCGCCCCAAGCGCCCCCTTTCGGCTTCGACACGACCTTCTTGACCGCGTCCTGGGCTCTTTTCTGACGGGCCTGAATCTGCTCTTCAATCAACATCGACTTGCGCGGATGACGACCCGGTTTCCAGCCAGGATAGCATCCATGCGTCCGCAACACGGGCTGACGCCCAAGAACCGGGCGGCGGTCCAAACCACCGTCCCTCAGGCGGGTAGCGCCTCTTCGATGCGTCGGCGCAACTCATCCGATGTTTGACGAACGTCGAAGCGAATCACGCTGGGCTTCAGCGCGGCGAAGGCTTTGGTCATTGAGCTCTCCACCGAACCGCCATTCACCCTTGGACGGGTTCCGCGTCGTCACCGGCTGCTAGCGCTCGGGCCACATCGTCGAGACATTGATATTCGTTGAGCAGCCCCTCCCGCAGCCAACGCCAGCGGGGCCCGTCCGATATGGTCAGCACGCCCCCCGCTGAAAGAGCGCCGTCCGTCACCGGCTCGAACCCGATCCGCTCCAGCATGCGACGCGTCCACACGCCGGCCGGCCCGTCGCCATCGACGCGGATTGTCCGCGTCGAGCGGTGGTCCAGCCGGAAGCCGCCCGTGCGGGAATCGAACACTACGCCGTCCGTGGAAAAGCACCTCTCGAACAGACCTTGCAGCGCCAGGTCTTCCGGCGCTCCGGCGTGGAAGCGCCCGCCATTCTCGAGCAGCCAGATGCGATCGGCGCAGCGTAGCGCAAGGTCCAGATCGTGCGTGGACAGCACGACGCTGAGCCCTTGGTCGCGCGTCAGGCGCTGCAACAGGCGCACCATGCTGACGCGCCGGGGGAGGTCCAAAAAGGCGGTAATCTCATCGAGCGCCATCATGCGGGGCTGTTGAGCCAACGCGCGGGCGATCAGCACCCGCTGCCGTTCCCCGTCGCTCATCTCCGAAAAGGACCGTTCGGCCAGGTCGTCTGCGCCGGCAAGGCGGAGCGCCTCGACGGTCACAGCCCTGTCCGCATCGTCCAGCGCTCCGGACCAGCCCGTATAGGGATGCCGGCCCAAGGCGGCGACGGCAAACCCGTTGAGGGCGCCCACCTCGGTGCGCTCGGTCAGCACCACGGCCAGCCGCTTGGCGAGGTCGCGCGGCTTCTGCTGCGCCAACGGGACTCCGTCCACGAAAATCTCGCCGGCCAGAGCGGGCTGGAGCCCTGAGATCGTGCGCAGCAGCGTGGATTTTCCCGCGCCGTTCGGACCCAACAGGCAAACCAGCTCGCCCCGCCGCAATTCCACGTTCAAGCCCTCGGCGACGACCGCGTGTCGGCCTCCCTTGGCCCGATAACCAATCGAAACGGCCTCCAGACGCGCAGCGGGAGCGGACATCCTATAGACCCCCCAGGCGCCGCTGCCGGAGTATGACGGCGATGACAATCGGCCCGCCGATCAAGGCGTTGACTGGGTTGAGGTGCAGGAAGTGCCGCTCCCACGGGCCGTGCACCACCAGATCTCCGACCAGGCCCAACGCGGCGCCCGCCATCGTCACCGCCGGAGTTAGGATGCGGTGATCGGAAGTGCGCAGCAGGCCCCGGCAAATGTGCGGCGTAATGATCCCCAGGAACGTGATCGGGCCGCAGTAGGCGGTCACTGGCCCAGCCAACACAACCACGGAAGCGAGCGTTGCGAGACGGGCGAAACCCACGTCGACGCCCATCGTCCGGGCACAATTTTCACCGAGCAGCAGCGCGTTGAGCTGCTTGGCCATGGCGACGCTCAGCAACAGCCCCGCAACGACGAACGGCGCCAGGAAGCGGAGCTCGTTCCAGGTGACGCCGGAGTAGCTGCCGTCGCTCCAGGAGGCATAGATGCGGGCCTGCGTCTCGTTGGTGAAGTGCAGCAACACGCTGACCAGACCCTCGGCCATGAAGCCGAGCATCAGGCCGAGGATTAGCAGCGCCACGGTTGAGACTCGGCGCGAGGCCGCCGCCATCAGCGCCATGACGGCCGCGGCGCCGAAGCCGGCCCCGGCGACCGTTCCCAAGCTTCCGAAGGCCGCGAAGGACCGCAAGAATTCCGAGCCAACCACCGCCGCGGCCATCACCGTGAAGGCGACGCCGACCTGCGCTCCGGCCGTGATGCCGAGCGCCCAGGGTCCGGCCAGGGGATTGCGAAACAGCGTCTGGAGTTGCAGGCCGCAAACGCCGAGGGCCGCGCCCGTCAGAGCCGCGGCCAGGGCGCGCGGCAACCGCAACTCCAGCAGGATCGTGCGCGCTCCGGAGTCCTCCAGCCGTCCTAGCAGGCCCGCGATCACCTGGGCCAAGTCAATTCGCACTGACCCGATGGCGAGCTCCAGCACAAACAGCAGGACGACAACCGCGGGCAGGCCCAGCCAGAGCGCCAGCAGGCGGCCCCGGCCCAGGCTGTCGGGGGCTTGCCGGCGACTTGCGGCGCTGTGTTCGGTCATCGGCGCTTCATCTCCGGCAGGGGTGCAAAGAACAGCGGCTCATGGTCGGGCTCCAGGTCCGGATGGAAGAGCGAAACCAGGTCCCGCAGCACCAGGTCGGGCCGGACCGCCGGCGTTTCGTACCAGTCATAGGCGTCGGCTTCGGCGACGGCGCGCTTGTGGTGGTGGTAGACATCGCCGGAGCGGTACGCCTTGATTCGATTGGCGACGGCTGGGTTCCAGCGCTGGGCGGTCTGGTCGCCGGTGATCCAGAAATCAGCCTCTCCGGCGAGCTCAATCAGCGTCTCATCGCTCATGCGGGTCACGCGTTCCGCTCCGAGACGATCCCAGATCAGACGCGCGCCGGAGCCTTGCAGAAACTCGGACTCGCGGCGGTTGTGGAGCACGTTCCAGAAACCCGGCTCGGCGATCTCAGCCCAGACCGCCAGCGGACGCTCGCGGTCGGCAGTCGCCGCCGACCAGCGTTCGCTCCGGGCGACAACGCCGTCAAAGACCTCGTTGGCCCTCGCTTCGGTATTAAAGAACAACGACGAGAACTTGATCCACTCCGCGTTTCCCAAATAGGAGGGCTCGTCGCGGGCGAATGTCGGAACGGCGTTGAGGCCCAGCGCGCGCATCCGTTCGAATCCCGTCGCCCACTGGAGGCTGGGGACGAGCAAGAAGATGGCGCCGGGACGCAGCGCAACCAAGGGCTCCATGTTGGCGCTCTGGTGAAAGGAGTAGCCGATGCTGACGATCTCGCCGGCTTCGTGCCGCTTGCGAAGGGGCTCGTGGTAGACGCCGCCCCCGCCCATCGCCACGATCCGGTCCTCCAGCCCGAGCTCGACGATGGCGATCACGTTGCCGTCCTCGTTGGCCGCGGCCGTCATGGCGGGAATTTCGATCACGGCCGCTCCCTCCAGCGCTCCCGTCAGCTCCGGCGCGGGCGCTCCGCACTGCACCAGCGCCATCTTGTCCGAGCTCAGGTCGCGGCCGTGGACGGCGAGCAGGTTCGCCTCCACCAGCTTGTAGTGGCCGTGGTAGGAGACCTGGAAGTACTTGGCAAAGCGGGGAGCCGTCTTGTCGGGGAAGTAGTCGACGGCGGGGTCGAAGTCGCTGATGCAGGCGTCGGCGAGGTTCGATTGCGGGGCGCCTTGATACAACGCGGTCGGGAGGGCGGCGCGCTCGGCGGCGTCCTCGCCCTGATAGCCGCAGCCTGCCAGGCATGCGGCGGTCGCAATAAATAGGAAGGCGGTCGGCGTATTGTTCACGATGGCTCAGCGCTTAGTGAACGAAAAGAGGACGAAGGCGAAGCTGCAATAACAGTTCCGGGCGTTAGAACGCCAGTCGCAGGCCGATCTGAACCTGCCGCGGAGTGGACCCAAAGACGGTGCTCGTGATCCGTCCGAACAGCGCGCTCGCCACCGAAGCCGACGGCGACGACAGCGCCGGAGTGTTGAAGACGTTGAAGAAGTTCGCCTCCAGCCGCAGGTTCGTCCGTTCGGTGATGAAGAAGCGCTTCGCCAGCGAAAGATCGTACCGGAAGACGCTGGGGCCGGCCAACGCATTGCGCGGCACGGCTGCGAAGGGGTCATTGATCGGCGTGGGCGCCCCCAGCGTCTGCGAAGCCTGGCTTTGCGGCACGAGGAACTGCGTTTTGTCGCCGCCGCTCTGGTAAAGGTCTTCGAGCGAGCCGCTCAGCAGGCCCGGCCGGTCGCGGGGATCGCCGTCGTCGTTGGCGTCAAAGCCAAGCCGCAGGTCGACCTGAGTGCCGGTCCGCCAAGTCCCGATGCCCGATACGCCCCAGCCCCCAAGCAAGGCTTCGGCCACGGGGGAGGCCGACTGCATGAACTGACGTCCGCGGCCGAAGGGCAGCTCCCAAACATGGCTGAAGGTGAATGTATGGGCGATGCGGCCGCCCGAGTCGCCCCAGTCGGCGGAACGCGGCCGCGGTCCCCAGTCGCCTCCCTGGAAACCGGGGGCCGGACCGGCGGTGCGGTTAACCAAGCCCGTGAAGGTGGCGAAGACCTCCGAGGAGTTGTCGTCCTTGAAATCCGCGTAAGTGTAGGCGCCGGTGAACGTCAGCCCGCCCTGGAGGCGCCGATTGGCGAAGATCTGCAAGGCGTTGTAGTCGGACTTCGACGTGTTCCCGATCAGCCGTTGCACGGTGAATCGGCCATCGGGACGGGCCGCCAGCGGCGTCTGCGCGCCGCCGTTGACCTCCTCCGAGCCGAACAGGCCGCGGCCGTAGGTCCCGACAAACGACGCCGAGATGGTGGTCGCCGAGTCGAGCGACTGCTCGATGGTGGCGTTGAATTGATGGACCCGCGGGTCGCGGATGGTGGGATCGACCGCGGTTACGCTGGGGATCGGCGTGTTCAGCGGCAACTGCTGACGCAGGTCGAACGGCACTCCCGGCGCCGAGGTCGCCAACGTAAACGGCGGGTTGTTCACCAGTCCGCCCTGGGCGCTGAAGATCAACTGATAGAGGCGGTCGTTAAACATGCCGTAGCCAGCGCGCAAGACAGTCTTGTTGCGTCCGCCCACGTTCCAGGCGGCCCCGACGCGGGGCTGGAAGTTGGTCCGGGTCGGCGCATACATCGGCAGCGAAGAGGAGACCGGGAACAGGTCGTTCTGCGTGCGGCCGAAGGCGAACGGCGAGACGCCGGGAACCGGGTTCCCCGAGTTGTCGACCGCGTATAGGTTCGAGATGGAGTCGTTGTCCTCGCGGTAGACGCCGAAGTAGCTGTAGCGCAGGCCCAGGTTGAGGGTCAGCGTGCGCGTAGCCCTCCAGTCGGCCTGAGCGAAGTACTCCTGGCGGTGGGAGCTAAAGTTGCGCAAGGCCGTATCGGGGCTGCCGGCGAAACCGAACAGCGAAGCCGAAGCGCTGGCGGCGACAGCCTGCGTCGCGCCCGGCCCTGGACCGAGCAGACCGGTCGGACCAACAAAGCCGTTGAAGTTGTAGACCGGGCGGCCGGCGCCATTGTTGATATCAACGCCGAAGTAGGTGATGTCGGCGCCGGTTCGCAACGTCAGCGATCCCTTGGTCCAGGAGTGCATGGCGGCCGCCTGGGGCGTGGTTTGGCGGTCGCTGAA
>CAYOPA010000170.1:1583-10409 GCA_964405625.1 uncultured Bryobacterales bacterium | reverse complement strand
CTTCCTGCGCAACGACGCCATGGACTCCCGGGAGTTCTTCGCCGCCAGCAGGCAGAAACTGCGCCGCAACCAGTTCGGCTGGGCCATCGGCGGCCCGATCAAGAAGGACCGCACGTTCTTCTTCGCCAGCCAGGAGTTCATCAAGCAGAGGACGGCAGCGCCCCGCATCGAGAATATCCCCGATCCGGCGGAGCTCCGCGGGGACTTCTCCGGCCTCGGGGCGACCATTCAAAATCCGTTCACTTTCGACCCGCTGCCCAATAACCAAGTCCCGCAGAGCCAGACGGACCCGATCGGCACGGCGATGACGCAGTTTTGGCCCGCGCCGAACATTGCGGGCCGGCCTTCCCGGAATCAGAACTTCCTGGGCATCAACGGAGCCGAGAACGACTCGAACGCATTGAGCGCGCGGATCGACCATTCGCTCAGCGACCGCCACCGCCTTTACGGCCGCTATGTTCACAATCAATCGTCGAACCTGACCGGCATCGGACTTTGGCCGCTCCCGGTGCATGAGCTCGATTGGGGCACGCCGGAAAACAGTTACTACAACTGGTCGGTGACCGGCATCTCGAACCTGGGCTCGCGGCTGGTGACCGAGTACCGGTTTACCTGGAATCGCCGCAAGTTTCATCCTCGAATCACGGCGCTCGGCCAGGGCTGGCCCGAACGCCTGGGCCTGCGCGGGATCGATCCGAACTTCTTCCCGGGTATGAGCTTCGCGGGCGGCATTCAGCGGATTGGCCGGGGCGGCGGCCAGGAGCGAAGACAATTCCCAATCCGCGACAACCACGTGATGAACAACTGGACCTATATCACCGGACGCCACACGTTGAAGTGGGGCTGGGAGTTTCGCGCGTCGCAAAACGACGACGAGAACCTGCCGACGGCCGGAGGGAACTTCGCCTTCAATAACAATGCGACGAATGATGCGATCGCGGCGTTGCTCTACGGCTTCGTGGGCAGCGCGAACCGAGTCCAGACGTTCCTGCTGCGCAGCCGGATGAATACCGTGGGCTCCTACGTTCAGGACGACTGGAAAGTCACCAACAAGCTGACTATCAACCTGGGCTTGCGTTACGATGTCGACACTCCGCGCTGGGAGAAGATCGACAACCGCCAGAACTCATTTGACGAGCTTGCCATCAACCCGGTATGCGACTGTCCCGGCGTCATAACCTGGTCGGGCCGCGACGCCCGAGGCGGGTCGAAGTACGCTCACAACTTCGTGTATAACAACGTCGGTCCGCGGGTTGGGCTCGCCTATCGGCCGACGAAAGATTGGGTGATCCGGGCGGGCGCGTCGGTCGTCTACCTGGGACAGTACGATCAGGCCACGCCGATTGTCGTCAACGCCGGATTCAGCATCAACGGCGCCTTCTCGGCCCCGGACAACACTGAGGCGGCCTTCTTGCTGCGCGACGGCATGCCGGACATCATCGTGCCGACCGAGGCCGACTTGGTTCGCGGTTTCGGATCCGTGCCCCTCGGACAGGGCACGATCTTCACGCCCCAATACTTCCAGCCGGAGGACCGGCCCATGCCGACGCTGCTGCAGTACAACTTCAACATTCAGCGGCGGCTGGCCGGAGACATGCTGTTCGAAGTCGGCTATCTCTCCACGCTGGGCCGCAAGTTGACACTGCCCGGCACCGCGACGACAAATCAAATTCACCCGGATCAGATTTTCTGGCTGGATCAAGGGGCGTCGCAGCAGTCCTTGCGGCCCTTCCCGCAGTTCTCGAACACCGTGATGGTCGCGCCGACGTGGGGCGCTTCCGCCTATCACGGGATGAACTTGCGCCTGGAGAAGCGTTATTCGAATGGGCTTCAGTTCAATGCCAACTATACGTTCTCCAAGCTGATGGATAATGTGCGAGCTCGAAACGAAGTCGGCGGCGAGGCGGGAGCGTCGTTCGCCAATCAATACGACCGACGGCTCTCTTGGGGCCCCGGCGGCAGCAATATCGCGCACCGCTTTATCACCGGAGCGGTCTACGAAATTCCCTGGGGAAAGGGCCGGCCGCGCACGTTCGGCAATGCCGCACTGGACCACGCGCTTGGCGGCTGGACGCTGAGCACCATCATCGAGGCGCGCACGGGACCGCCGTTTTCGACGATCTGGGGCAACGCCGGGCAGATTTTCCCGACGGCGCAACGCGTGCGCGCCGATGCTGTCGCGCCCTATCAACAGAATGCCAATTGGAGAGAGAACGTGCTCGGCAACACCTTCTTCGACACGTCCGCGTTCGTGCGGCCGGAGCGGCACACGTTCGGCAACACGGGTCGCAACGCGTTCACCGGGCCGGGCGCGCTGCGCGCGGATCTCTCGGTTATCAAGTTCATCCCGATCCCGTTCGAAGGCCACACGCTCGAATTCCGCGGCGAGGCGATCAACTTCCCGAACCGAGCCAACTTCAATCTGCCGATCGACAACCGTCAAGCTGGAAATTTTGGCCGGGTCAACAGCTTGGCAGCGGGAGCGTCGGGCCGCATCATTCAACTCGGCCTTCGTTACGCGTTCTGATCGACGGCGAGCGCCGATCCGGCCCGCGGGCGGCCCGTCGCCGGCTCCGATTGACTGAAGCTTGATACGAGCCGCTACATCACCATGCCGCCCGTCACCAGCACCACCGCGCCGGTCACGTAGTCCGACAGCGGCGAGGCCAGAAACAGCACCGGTCCGGCGGCCTCTTCCGGGGTTCCGGGGCGGCCGAGCGGGATATGATGGGCTTGCTCCTGGCGCATTTTTTCAGGGATGCCGAGCAGAATGCCGGCCTCGGTCGTCTCGCCCTTTTCTTTAGGCTGGGTCAGCCTTGTATCCATAAAGCCGTAGGCCACGGCGTTGCAGCAGACGTTGAACCGGCCCCACTCCTTGGCGACCGTCTTGGTCATGCCGATCACGCCCATCTTGCCGGCCGCGTAGTTGATTTGGCCCGCGTTGCCCGCCACGCCCGAGGTTGAGCTGACGTTGATGATTTTTCGACACGGCGGCCGCTCGCCCGCGTTCAACGCCTTCTTCGCTTCTCCGCGCAGGTACTCCGAGGCGGCCCGAATCATGCGGAACGGCGCTTTCAAGTGGACATCCAGCATGGCGTCGAACTGCTCGTCGGACATCTTGTGCACCACCCCGTCCCAGGTGTAACCGGCGTTGTTGACCAGGATGTCGAGCGCGCCGTAGTTTTTCAGTGTTTCGGCGACGATTTTGTCGGGAAAAGCGGTGTCGGTGACGCTGCCCGCGCAGACGAGGCATTCGCCGCCCGACGCGCGGATGACGGCGGCGGTCTCGTCGGCTGGGGCCGGGTCGAGATCGTTGATCACGACCTTGGCGCCGTGTTGGGCGAGCAGTTGGGCGACGGCGCGACCGATGCCGCGTCCCGATCCGGTAACGACGGCGACTTTGTTTTGAAGGAGTAGCATCAGCGCTCACAGTGGAGCGCATGAGGCGGGCGGAATGCAACAGGGCCTATCGAAAGACCGGCGAGCGGAGTCCGGAGACCCGGGTGGCCAGACGCACGAGGTCAGCGCTGGCGGCGTCCTGCTCGACAGGGGGCGTGACGAGCGCGTCGCCGAGGATCAGCGTCGAGCCGTCGGCCGCGAACGCCCGGTTGCGGACAACGTAACGGTCGACGAGCTCGACAGGCTCGGGCAGGCTGGTGTGGTTCTCCACCACGCAACGGGTCAGCAGGACTTCGGGGCCGATGCGGCAACCGGAGCCGATCCAGGCAGGACCTTCGATGACGGCGCCGAGCTCGAGCCTGCTGCCCGGCCCGACCCAGACCGGCCCGGAGATGCGCGCCTGCTCCCAGCTTGAGCGTGGGTTGGCCGTGTGGACGCCGGGCGCGGGTTCGGGCATCGGCGGCGTGACGCCGGGGGCTTCCGAGCGCAGGGCGGCCAAGCTTAAGTCCCACCATTGCCTCAGATTGACGACGGGCCTCCAGCCGAACGCGCCGCCAATCTCAACCGCCGCGTCCCAGGCGAAAGGCGCCGCTGAAGCCGGATCGACGACCGCCAGGCGCAAACCAGCGGCGCCGACGAAGCTGATGGATGCTCCAGTGGAAGCGTGTGCGTCTAGCAGCGCGGCGGCGGATGCGCTCGTCCAGCCCGGCGCTTCGATGTACAGGATAGGCTCGGAGCCGTCGTGGTCCCGCAGCGCTTCTTCAAGCTGCGTTGTCAGATCGGCCCCGGGGTCGACGGAGACATGCGAGAGCAAAGCTCCCAGGCGGCGGCCGTCGCGAAAGTACTCGCTCACCTCGGTGGAAAAGCGCTCGTGCAGCAGTGTGATCTCCGTCACGCCGGTCCGCGCCAGCTGCGTCAGCAGCGGCTCAATCAGCGGCGCTCCCAGCAGCGGGACCATCGCCGGCGAAGCGGTCAGAGTGAGCGGGCGCAGGCCCGGCGCGGCCTGCGGCAGACGCAGGACGGCCTTCATTTCCGCGGCTCGGCTACCCGTTTGGCGAGATTAGGGCGGAGGGCGGGGGAGTCGCTGCTGCCGAGCGAGGGCGGCGTCTGACGCAGCTTTACGGCCAGCGCCGTCAGGCTAAACAACCATCCGCGGCGGTCTTCGACGGTACGCTTGAAGCGTGGAATGGACATGTAGACCTCCCATGGCGCGACGCTCCATGCGTCACGCCCAGAGGTACATATCGACCGGAGGCGAGGAGAGCTTAAGCTAACCCTCGGTGGGCGCCCGCGGGGCTTCTACAATCTCCTCGGCTTCGTGCTTGAAGCGGGAGGCTGCGTCGCTCGCGATCTCGCGGCCCTTCTCGTAAATACCCTTGCCCTTTTCGACAACTTCACGACCTTTGTCCACGGCCTGATGCGCCGCCTCGCGGCCCTTCTCATAAGCCTCGCGGCTCCGCTCGGCCGCCTGTTTGCCGGCTTCATAAGCGCGGCGTCGACCTTCTTCCGCTCGCTGCCGAATGGCCTCGCGGGTCTCCTGTCCGCTGCGCGGCGCCAGCAGCAGGGCGCCCACGGCGCCGAGCACGCCTCCGGCTAAAAACCAAGCCAAGCTCGAACCGCTGTCATCATAGTCAGGCATTTTGTTCGATTCCTCCGTTCTGGGCCCAATTATAGCGTCTCGTGCATTCGTGGTCGGCTAAAGCCACGACCCAGGCAGGTCCGCCGCTGACGAACCCGCCATCTCAGAATCCGCTTTCCTACGGCGCCGGCGTGAAATGCGCTCGGCGGTTGCTGCTCCAGCAGGCCTCGTTGGGCTCGTTACACTGCGGCTTCTCTTCACCGTAGCTGACGGTCCGCATATTGGCGGCCGGCACGCCTTGCGATACCAGGAAGTCGCGGACGATGGAGGCGCGCCGGTCGCCCAAGGCCAGGTTGTACTCATTGGAGCCCCGCTCGTCGCAGTGGCCCTCAATCAGGATTCGGCCGTTGGGATAGTCGGCGAATAGGAGCTTGAGCAGGGAGGCGTTCTGGATCAGCTTGTCCTGCTCGGCGGCCGGAATGTCGGACTGGTCGTAGCCGAAGTAGATGTCGCGGATCTCGTTGATCCGGTCGTTCATGTTCGGCAACAGGTCTTCCGATGTGACGCCGGAACGGCGGGTTCCCAACGCGGAGTCGTCGCGGCCGGGCATAACGGTCAGTCTGGCCGTGGCGGTGGCTTCGCCGCCGATGCCGGAGACCGTCAGCCGGTAGACGGTGTCGGCGGTGGGGGAGACCTCCATCGTGCCGGTCGTCTCCACGGAACCGGCGCCTGGAACGAGCTCGGCTCGGGTGGCGCCGCTGGAGCGCCAGCGCAGGATGGCTCGTTCGCCGGACAGGATACGCGCGGGCTCGACCTCCAGCACGGCGGTCGGCGCCGGAGTGGTGCGGGCGGGCGGCGGCGGGGAGTCCAGCGGCGTCGGCACCATGACGGGGGCTTTCTTCTTGCCGCAACCGGCGGCGAGCAGAACGGCGAGCAGCATAAACGACAAGGCGATGTGGCGGGCAGGGAACATGTTGGTCTTCTCCGTGGTCCTGAAATTCATTGTGAGTCAGTAGCGTCCGCTTCGATCGGCGTCGATGCGGCTGTTGGCATGGGTTGCTGCAGAATGGAGCGTACGGCCGCGCGGCTGCGTCGGATACAGTCAGGAACGCCGATACCGTCGTAGCCGTTACCGCACAGATACAGGCCGGGGTGCGCTTTCAGACGCTCGTTGATCGCGCTGACCGTTCGGGCGTGGCCGACCTGGTACTGCGCCATGGAGCGCTCCCAGCGCGAGAAAGCGGTTGCGATGGGCCGGGCCTCAAAGCCCATCATCTGTTGCAAATCAGAACCGAAGGCGCGTTCGAGCTCGTCGTCCGGCTTGGCTAGCATGGCGTCAGCCTTCTCGCCGGCGATAAAGGCCCGCAGCAGTGGCTTATCGTCCGGGGCGCGGTTGTTGAACTTAGTGTTGACCCAGGTGCAAGCTGACAGCAACCGGCGCTCGGCGCGCGGCACAAGGAACCCAAATCCGTCCAGCGGACGCTTGAATTCCGGGCGCTGGTAGATGAGCGCGCCGGTGATGCAGGAGCCGTAAGGGATGGATCCAAGCGAGTCGGCGAGGCCGGGGGCGGCGTCGCGCAGCAGCTCCGCGGACTGCCAGGCCGGAGTGGCCAGGATCAGCCGGTCGCCTTGCAACGTCGCCCCGTCGGCGAGTTTGAGCGAGTAGCCCGCGTCCGAGTAGGAAATCGAGACGGCTTTGTTCGGGACAACGCCGACGCTGTCACCGATCTCGGCCACGAGCTTGTCCACCAAGGTCTGCATGCCGCCGCGCAGGGTGAGGAACAGAGAGCCCGAAGGCTCCCCGGCTTTGGATTTCCGGCGGGCGGCGAACAAGGCTCTCGACAGGCTGCCGTAGCGCCGCTCCATCGCTACAAACCGCGGCAGCACGCTATTGATGCTGAGCAACTCCGGCGACCCGCCGTAGACGCCGGCCAGCATCGGCTGGGCCAGATACTCGTTGGCCTCGTCGCCGTAGTGGTCCTTCACGAAGTCGGCCACGGAGCGGTCGCCGGCGTCAGGGCGCGGACGTCGAAACCACTCGATTGCCATGGCCGCTTTGGTCTTGAGACTGAGCAGCGGCGTCTTGAGCACAGGCAGGATCTTGGTGGGCGCCAAGAACTGGATGCCGTCGGGGAGTGGGATCAGGCGGCCGTTGCGCAGGATGTAGGTCTTGCGGGCGGCGTCATTGGAGCCGATGACCTCGTCGCCGAGCCCGAGCTCGCGAATCAGCTCCAGGGCCCAAGGTTTTTGGGCGATAAAGCTGTCGGGTCCGCCTTCCACCAAGCAACCGTTGACGCGATCGGTAACGATGACGCCGCCCAATCGCCGGTTCGGTTCGATGAGCGTGCAGCGCAACCCGCTAAGCCGCAGATCGTAGGCGGCGGTAAGCCCCGAAATTCCCCCTCCAACGATGAGGACGCTGCGAAGATCGGTCGCCGGGGGTGTCTGGAGAGTCATTGCTTCGGCTGGTACTCCCGCACGATTTTCACCACGGCCTTCACGTTTTCCACCGGAGTCTGGGGGATGATGCCGTGTCCGAGGTTGAAGATATGCCCGGGACGCCCGCCGGCTTGATCCAGAATCGCCTCGACGCGTTTGCGCAGCACCGGCAGCGGGGCGAGCAGGGTCAGCGGATCGAGGTTGCCCTGTACGGCCGGCTCGTAGCCCACGCTCCGCCAGGCTTCATCAAGCGGGATTCGCCAGTCCACGCCCAGCACGTCGGCGCCGGCCTGGTGCAGCAGCGGCATGAAGGACGACGCGCCGGTGCCGAAGTAGATCACAGGCAGGCCGATCGTCTGGACCTGGCGAATCATCATGCGCGTCTGCGGCAGGACGTACTCCTCGTAGTCCGCCGGCGAGAGGGCTCCGACCCAGCTATCAAAGATCTGGATAGCGTTGGCTCCGGCGGCGGCCTGCGCGGCGGCGAACGGAACAATGACCTGGGTAATCTTCTCCAGCAGCCTGTTCCAGGCGGCCGGTTCGCGGTACATCAAGCTTTTTGCGTGCGCGTATTGGCGCGAGCCGGCGCCCTCGATCATGTAGCTGGCCAGCGTAAACGGGGCGCCCACGAAGCCGATCAAAGGCTTCTCTTGACCTAGTTGCTTGCGGACGAGCGAGATCGCTTCGGAAACATAGCCGAGCTCGCTAACGTTGGAGGTCGATAGCTTCTCGATGTCTTCGGCGGTGCGCACCGGGTTGTGGATCACCGGGCCTTCACCGGCGGCGAACTCCAGCTTCAGCCCCATCGGCTCCAGAGGCAGCAGCAGGTCGGCGAAGATGATGGCCGCATCGGGGTCAAGCGCCTGCATCGGCTGCAGCGTGACCTCGGCGGCCAGCTGTGGCGTCTTGCAGATCTCCAGAATGGAATGCGCGGCGCGGATCTTGCGATACTCCGCCATGTAGCGGCCCGCCTGCCGCATGAACCAGACCGGCGTCCGCTCGACCGGCAGCTTGCGACACGCTTTCAGAAATGGAGGCAACACTGACTTGACTATAGAACGTTCGCAGTAAGAAATGGTTTCAAGATGGCTGTTTCCACCACTCGATAAGCCGATTTCGCAGGTCCGGAGACGACGAGCCGCCAGAGGGATGGGACTGTGTGGGGCTCATCAGGTCGACCGGAGCAGCGGCGGGCGCCTCACCGATCGTCAACACGCGTTGGCCGTCGAGCCTATAGGTGCGCTCCAGCCATCTTCCGTCAACCTCAACTTGGAGGACGAACGACCAGCCTTCGCCCGAGGGGTCGTCAGTCGGGGTGACGACGATGGGCAGGCGGCCTTTGAGCCCTCGTTCGAGCTTGATGGTCTGATAAGCGTCGCGGGCCTTGCTCCAGCGGAACACGCGAAACC